>JBBECS010000046.1 GCA_040881685.1 Acidimicrobiia bacterium
GCGCTCACCGTTGGGTCGGTCCTCGCTTCGGTCGCCGGCGCGCGCCGCACCTCCACATCGTTCGACCGCTTTCGAGAGGAGACGCAGTCCGGCCACCTGATCGCGACGTTCCCCGGTCCGTTCGACGGCGTGGCGGGCGGCGGAGCGGCGAACCCCGAGCTCGCGCGCCAGATCGCGCGCCTCCCGGGCGTCGAGAGCGTCGGTCGGATCTATTCCCTTGCGATGTACCCGAAGGGAGACGACTTCGGCGTCAACCTGTTCGCCAGCATCGACGGTCATGTGGGGACGCAGCTCGACCGGTCCCGGCTCCTCGAGGGGCGCTACGCCGACCCAGGATCTGCAACGGAGGTCACGGTCAGCGAGGCAACCGCGAACAGCACCGGCGTCGGGGTCGGGGTCGGCGACGTATTCACCATGGTGTCGTTCACGCCGGAGCAGATCGCCCGGTTCGCCGCCGACAACAGCTTCGAGGCCGATCCGGAGGGGCCCACGGTCCGGTTGCAGGTCGTCGGCGTGGAGCGTCGGCCCTTCGACCTCACGACGGAAGGTCAGTCGGCTGGCGTGTCGTTCCTGACCCCTGCCTTCTACGAGAAGTACCACGACCAGATCGGCACGTTCCTCGGCGAATACCTCCGGGTTCGACTGGAGGACGGCGCAGCAGGAATCCGCGCGTTCACCCGAGCCGTGCGCGACATTCCCGGAGGCGAGGCAGTGGGCTTCCGGAACGAGTCGTTCGACACTGGAGGCATCACCGACTCGATCGACGTCCTCACCGCCGGCCTCCTGCTGTTCGCAGCGATCGCCGCCCTCGCCGGCCTCGTGGCGCTCGGCCAAGCGATCTCGCGCCAAGCCGCGCTCGCAGCCTCCGGCCACGAATCCTTGCGGGCACTCGGCATGTCACGCCGACAGCACGTGGCCGCGCTCACGATCGCCGCCCTTCCAGCGGTCGTCGCCGGTGTGGTGGTCGGTCTTGTCGGCGCGTACGCAGTCTCATCCGTCATGCCCCTCGGGATCGCTGCTCGGGCCGAGCCGAACCCCGGTGCCGCGTTTGACGTCCTTGTGCTGGGTTTCGGGGGCTTCATGCTCGTTGTGCTCGCGCTGGCGTTGTCCGCCTTCGCTGCGTGGCGCGCGGTTCGCAGCACCGAACCGGACGCGGCGCGCCGACGCAGCCCGGTCCTGTCGACGGTGGGCACGCAGTGGGGGCTGCGACCAGAAGCGACGGCGGGTCTGCGCATGGCCGTCGACTCCGGAAAAGGTGCAAACGCGGTGCCGACTCGGTCGGCGATCGCCGGCGCCGCACTCGCGGTCGCCGGCGTGCTCGCCGCCGTCGTGTTTGCCGCAAGCCTCGATCGCCTCGTGGCCACGCCGTCACGCTTCGGGTGGAACTGGGATGCCGTGACGATTGCTGACGGGGTCACCGGCGGACACATCTGCACGCAAAAGGCCTCCGTCGATGCCGCCGACCGCGACGTCGACGGCCTTGCGGTGATCTGCATGTTCCGGGTCGTGCTCGGCGGCCGGCCGGTGCAAGCCATGGGCGTCGAAACCTTCCGAGGGAAGGTCGTACCGACGATCGTCACCGGGCGAGCGCCGAGGGCAGCCGACGAAGTCGCGCTCGGCGTCAAGACGTTGACGGCGCTCGACCGCGAGGTTGGCGACATCGTGACGGGTCGCGGACCGGAAGGTGCGCGCCGGCGCTACACCATCGTCGGGCAGGTGGTGTTCCCGACGATTGGGGATGCCTCTTCCCCCGGTGACGGATCGGCCTTCACCGGGGCGGGCCTCGACCGCCTCGACATCGGCAGCGACGACAACATCTTCGGGTCGTTGCTGCGCTTCGGCCCCGGCGTCGACCATGTTGCAGCCACCAAGCGGTTCGCGAGCGCCAGCGAGCAGGGCAGTACCGACCCCAACGTTCCCGAGGACATCAAGCGCATCCAGGAGGTGGAGTCGCTGCCTCCCGTGCTGGGTGCGTTGCTCGTCGTGCTCGCGCTGCTGGCGGTGGGGCACGCGCTCGTCACCGGCGTGCGGCGACGCCGGCGCGACCTCGCAGTGTTCAAGACGCTCGGGTTCACGCGCCGGCAGGTGTTCTCCGCCGTCGCCTGGAACGCGAGCACGATCGCGGTGCTCGGGGCGCTCGTGGGGATCCCGCTCGGTGTGGTG
>JBBECS010000047.1:0-3474 GCA_040881685.1 Acidimicrobiia bacterium
CGCGCCGCAGGTACCCTGCGGCGCAGCGAGACGGGGCCCGAGCGGCCCGGCCCGAAGGGCCGAGAGCGGGCCAGGGTGATCACCCGCAAGACCGCGGATCAGATCGCGCTCATGCGCCGCGCCGGGAAGGTCGTGGCGGAGATGCACGAGGAGTGCATCCGCGCCGCCAAGCCCGGTGCGACCACCCTCGACGTCGACGCGGCCGCCCGCGACGTGATCGACCGGCGCAACGCCCGCTCGAACTTCCTCGGGTACCACGGCTTTCCCGCCGTGGTGTGTACGTCTCCCAACGACGTGATCGTGCACGGCATCCCCAGTGCCGATGTGAAGCTCGAGGACGGCGACATCCTCTCCATCGACTGCGGCGCCATCATCGAGGGCTGGCACGCCGACGCCGCCGTGACCGTGCCGATCGGCGACATCGACGACGAGTCGCAGCGGCTCATCGAGGTGACGCGAGCGTCGCTCGAAGCGGCGATCGAGCAGGTGGTCGAAGGTCACCGCCTGGGTGACGTTGGCGCCGCGGTCGAGGGCAAGGCCGAGGCCGCGGGCTTCACCGTCGTGCGCGAGTACGTGGGCCACGGCATCGGTACCGCGATGCACGAGGAGCCGCAGATCCCGAACTACGGACCAGCCGGTCGCGGGATGAAGCTCAAGGAAGGCCACGTGCTCGCGATCGAGCCGATGGTCAACGCCGGCGGCCCCGAGACCGAAGTGCTCGACGACGGCTGGACCGTCATCACGCGCGACGGCCGCCGTTCCGCGCACTTCGAGCACACCATCGCCGTCACCGACCACGGCCCCGAGGTCCTGACACTCCCCCGGTAGTACCGTCTCCGCATCGGCGGCGGGGCCGCTTTCGGTGGGGTTTGGACATGGGCAGAGTTCGGGCGCGTTCCAAGGTTTGTACTTTCGTGGTGCTCGTCGCGGTCGTGACGGCGGTACTGGTGCCGCTCGCGGCCGTTCCAGCGTCCGCCGGGGTGATCATCAGCGTTCCGGGCGCCCACGCGACAATTCAAGAGGCCATCGACGCGGCCGTGAACGGAAACACGGTCGTCGTCGACGACGGCACGTATGACGAGAACATCACCTTCTTCGGCAAGGCGATCGAGGTCCGCAGCGTTACTGGATCCGACAACACCGTTCTTCATGGAAGCGTGACCTTCGAGGACGGAGAAACGAATGCGTCCGTGCTCCGGGGATTCACGATCCAGAACACGTCGAATGCGATCACCCTCGAGAGCGCGTCGCCGACGATCACCGAAAACGTCATCGTCGGAAACTCAAAGGCAGTCACGTCCATCGGGAGCACCGCTGCTCCGATGATCATCGACAACGTCATTGCTGACAACTTTGTCTGTGGAGGTACTCCGGGCATCACGATGACTGGTGGCGGGATCATCCGAGACAACCTCATTCTCGACAACTTTGTGACATGTAGCACGGGTCTCGGCGGAGGAATCAGCATCCCGTTGGGATCTGGCGCGCTCATCGAGGGAAACCTGATTGCCGGGAACTACGCCATTGCAGGTGGCGGTATCGACGTCAGAGCTGGTGCGGACAACGTAACGATCAAGGACAACGTCATCGTCGCGAACGCCGCAGACTTCGGTAACGGTGGAGGACTCAGCATCACCGATTCGCGTAACGCCGTGGTGGTGCAGAACCTTGTGGCATTCAACGACGGAGGCGGGATCACGCTGAGCCCGGATGGCAACGGTCCCCTCACCACAGGCCTCGTGCTCGTGAACAACACCACCGGTGACAACTTCGGGTTCGACTTCTTCGGCAACCCGGTCCCTGGCATCCAGTCGCACAGGAACGACTTGGGCTTTCCGAAGTTCTACAACAACATCGCCAGCGATGGACTTACGTGCACGGGCGACCACTCCGGCGGCACGTTCTTCTCCAACAACTTCCTTCCGTTCTTGGGGGGAGTGTGCCGCCCCCAGTTGGGTACGAACGGAAATATCGAGTTGAACCCGAAGTTCCGCAATCCAGACGACCTTGATTACGCATTGAGATCGGACTCCCCATCCAGGGACACCGGAAACGGCTCCCCTCCGAACCCTCCATCCCTACCGGCGACCGACATCACGGGGCGCTCACGCGTTGTGAACGGAACAGTTGACCAAGGCGCGATCGAGTTCTACATCCCGAAGGGCGCGTCCGAACCTGAGGTGTGGGACCCCGCGCCGGAGGTCCTTCGGAAGGATCTCCCGCCGGGCGTATTCACGACCGGCGGCGCGTCCGTCGGTGCCGCGGCACCGGGCCCGGCCGCAGCGAGCTCGCCGAGCGTGAAGTCTGAGCCCACCATCCTCGCCACCGTTACCGATCCGACGACGCTGTCCGCGCGACGCCAGGCAATGCGGAACGCGAGATGGCGAGCCCGTCACGCGCATCCGAAGTTGGGCTGACCGACCGTCGCAGCTGTGAGTCAGCCAGTTGCGAGCACCGCGCGCAAGGCGTCGTCAAGCGCCCAAGTCTCTTCTGCGGTGAGGTGACCGACGCGGCGGCCGAGGCGGGTGGGGTCGATCGCGCGGGTCTGATCGGTCAGGACGCGGGTGCGCTCGCCGGCCACCGAGATCTCGGGGCGCCACCAGACGCCTCGGGCCTGCGTCGAGGTCGGGGCGACGAGCACCGTGGAGAGCACACTCAGCTCATCGGTCTGGATCACCACCCCAAAGCGTCGACCGTGCTGCTCGTGCCCGACTCCCCGACGGAGCCTGAGCTCGTGCACGTCACCACGGGTCACTCAGCTCCTCCATCATCTCGAGGACGGCCGCCACCTCGGCCCGGTCCGCGGGGTCGGCCGCGATCGCTGCCGCTTCGGCCCGCATGACGTCGGCGCGTCGGCGTCGGGTCGCGGTCTCCACGATGGCGGCCCGAATAGCGTCGGATCGAGACATCTGGCCGGCTTCGAGCACGGCGAGGGCGCGCAGCGCGTCGTCGTCGAGCCGAACCGAGATCGCCTTGGGCACGAACCGAGACCGTATCACGATATGTATGACACACGGTGGTGTACCGCCGGCGACCCTGATTTTCCAAGGGCTGTGGGGACCGTGTAGCCTGGAAAGGCTCCGAAGTGAGTTCCGTTGGGCGTTTCGCGCGCCCTGACGGGTCCAAGAAGAGGTGGTGGAGGCCCTGGCGAAGCCGAAGGATGACACGATCCTGGTCGAGGGAACGGTGGTTGAGCCGCTCCCGAACGCCATGTTCCGTGTCGAGCTCGAGAACGGGCACAAAGTGCTCGCACACATCTCCGGGAAGATGCGGATGAACTACATCCGGATCCTGCCGGGCGACCGGGTGCAGGTCGAGCTCACTCCTTACGACTTGAGTCGTGGTCGCATCACCTACCGGTACAAGTAGTTCGGAACGAGAGCAGCGGGTGAAGGTCCGACCGTCGGTCAAGAAGATGTGCGAGAAGTGCAAGCTGATCCGTCGTCACGGGTCGGTGCGCGTCATCTGCACGAA
>JBBECS010000047.1:3574-68244 GCA_040881685.1 Acidimicrobiia bacterium
TACATCTATGGCGTCGGTCGAAACGTCGCGAAGACGGTGTGTGACCAGACCAAGCTCTCGCGTGACACCCGCGTGCGCGACCTCACCGACGAGGAAATCGCCAAGCTGCGGTCATGGATCGACGCGAACCTCAAGGTCGAGGGTGACCTGCGCCGCGAGGTTGCCGCCAACATCAAGCGCAAGGTCGAGATCGGGAGCTACGAGGGCATCCGGCACCGCCGGGGCCTGCCGGTCCGTGGCCAGCGCACCCGCACGAACGCGCGCACCCGCAAGGGTCCGAAGAAGACCGTCGCCGGCCGCAAGAAGGCCCGCAAGTGACGCACGAGTCGAGGAAGTAGGGGTTCGTGGCCAAGCCAGCCGCTGGTGGACGGCGACCGAAGCGCAAAGAGCGCAAGAACATCGCCTACGGCGTTGCGCACATCAAGTCGTCGTTCAACAACACGATCATCACGATCACCGACCAGCAGGGCAACGCGATCGCCTGGGCCTCGTCGGGGAACGTGGGGTTCAAGGGCTCGCGCAAGAGCACGCCGTTCGCCGCACAGCTCGCGGCCGAGACGGTTGCCCGGCGCGCCATGGAGCACGGCGTGCGCAAGGTCGACGTGGTGGTGAAGGGTCCAGGCTCCGGCCGCGAGACCGCCATCCGCACGATCCAGAACACGGGCATCGAAGTGGTCGGCATCAAGGACGTCACCCCCATCCCGCACAACGGCTGTCGCCAGCCGAAGCGGAGGCGGGTCTGATGGCTCGCTCCACCATCGCGAGGAAAGTCTGATGGCCAGGTACACGGCTGCGGTTTGCAAGCTCTGTCGACGCGAGCGGATGAAGCTGTTCCTCAAGGGCCCGAAGTGCGAGTCCATGAAGTGCCCGGTGGAGCGCAAGCCGTACCCGCCCGGCGAGCACGGCCGTGGCCGCATCCGCGAGAGCGAGTACCTGATCCAGCTGCGCGAGAAGCAGAAGGCCCGGCGCATCTACGGCGTGCTCGAGAAGCAGTTCCGCCGCATGTACGCCGCCGCCAACGGTGAGGCCGGCATCACCGGCGAGATCCTGCTGCGCATGCTCGAGCAGCGCATCGACAACGTGGTGTTCCGAGCCAACTTCGCGGCGAGCCGCAACCAGGCGCGCCAGTTCGTGCGCCACGGCCACGTGCTGGTGAACGACAAGCGGGTCACGATCCCCTCGTACCAAGTGCGCAAGGAAGACGTGGTCACGCTGTCCGAGAAGGCCAGGAAGAACATCGTCGTGCGTCACAACCTCGACACGATCGACCGCGCGATCCCGCAGTGGCTCGACGTGAAGGCCGACGCGTTCCAAGCGACGGTTCGTGACCTGCCGTTGCGCGAGCAGATCGACGTGCCCGTGCGCGAGCAGCTCATCGTCGAGCTCTACTCCAAGTAATCCCCCGCAGAGCAGAAGAGAAGGCATCTCATGCTGATCATCCAGCGACCTGAGGTCGAGGCCGGCGAGGCCGAGGGCAACGTCCAGTCGTTCGTGATCTCGCCGCTCGAGCCGGGCTTCGGTCACACGCTCGGCAACAGCCTGCGCCGCACGCTGCTGTCGTCGATCCCCGGCGCGGCCGTCACGCAGGTGCGCTTCGACGAGGCGCTTCACGAGTTCGACACGATCCCCGGTGTGAAGGAAGACGTCACCGACCTCATCCTGAACATCAAGGACCTCGTGCTGCGCTGCTCCAGCGAGGAGGCGGTGTCACTGCGTCTCGACAAGCGCGGCCCGGGTGAGGTGACCGCGGGTGACATCCAGACCACCTCCGACGTGGAGGTGCTGAACCCCGCGCTGCACATCGCCAACGTGAACCAGCGCGGTCGCCTCGCCATCGACCTCACGGTCGAGCAGGGGCGTGGCTACCTCTCGGCCGAGCGCAACAAGCGCACGTCCACGATCGGTGTGATCCCGGTCGACGCCATCTTCTCGCCGGTGCGCCGCGTGGCGTTCTCGGTCGAGCCGACGCGTGTCGAGCAGGCCACCAACTACGACAAGCTCACGCTCGAGATCGAGACCGACGGATCGGTCACCCCGCGCGAGGCCCTGGCCTCGGCGGGTGACACGCTGCGGAGCCTCGTGGCCCTGGTCGCCGACCTGTCCGACGAGCCCCGCGGCCTCGAGCTCGGCGAGGTGTCGCCGGCCACGTCGGCGTCGCCCGACCTCGAGCTGCCCATCGAGGAGCTCGACCTGTCGGAGCGGCCCCGCAACTGCCTCAAGCGGGCACGCGTCGACACGATCGGTCAGCTCGTGCAGAAGACCGAAGACGATCTGCTCGCGATCACCAACTTCGGCTCGAAGTCTCTCGAGGAAGTGCTCCAGAAGCTCGACGAGCGCGGCCTCGCGTTGCGCGTCAAGGAGTAACACCGTGGCCACGCCCCGCAAGGGACCGCGTTTCGGGAGGGATCCGGCGCACCAGCGCCTGATGATGGCGAACCTCGCCGCGAGCCTGTTCGAGGCCGAGCACGTCGTCACCACCGTGGCCAAGGCCAAGGCGTTGCGTCCCTACGCCGAGCAGCTCATCACCAAGGCCAAGCGCGGCGGCGTGCACGACCGGCGCATGGTCATCTCGAAGATGCACGACAAGCGCGCCACCCACAAGCTCTTCGCCGAGATCGCCCCCCGCTACGCCGAGCGCCCCGGTGGCTACCTGCGCATCCTCAAGCTCGGGCCCCGGCCGGGTGACAACGCGCCCATGGCGCGCATCGAGCTGGTCTGAAGCTCACTGCGATGAGCGAGGCCCCGTCCGGCGTCGCCTGGCGGGCGCAACCGGAGTCGGCACCACCCACCAACACCCTGAAGCTCGTCATCGCGTACGACGGCACCGCCTTCCGCGGCTTCGCGACCCAGATCGGCCAACGCACTATCGAAGGTGAGCTCACCGCCGCGTTCGACAAGATCCTGCCGACGTCAGCGGCGCCGCTCGGCTTGAGGTGCGCGGGGCGGACCGACGCCGGTGTGCACGCGTGGGGCCAAGTGGTGAGCGTAAAGATCCCGGCGGAGGCCGAACCGGAGCGCGTCCGCCGCGCGCTCAACGGCATCCTCGCTCCCGAGATCGTCGTGCGCCGTTGCCAGCGCGTCGATGCGTCGTTCGACGCGCGCCGGTCTGCCACATGGCGTCGCTACCAGTACACGATCGTCAACCGGCCGGAACCCGACCCGTTCCTTGCTCGGTACGCCTGGTGGCTCCCCGACCCGCTCGACGTCTCACGTCTGCGCCTCGCGGCCGATCCGTTCGTAGGCGAGCACGA
The DNA here is from genome assembly GCA_040881685.1 of Acidimicrobiia bacterium. NCBI lineage: Bacteria > Bacillati > Actinomycetota > Acidimicrobiia > Acidimicrobiia bacterium. The sequence continues at coordinate 6,826 of JBBECS010000047.1, forward strand.
CTTCGCGTCGTTCTGCCGGCGAGGCCCCGAGGGCTCGACGACGGTGCGGCGGGTGCTCGACTCGCACTGGCTCGACGACGACGGCAGCGGCGTCCTCACCTACGAGATCCGGGCGACCGCGTTCTGCTGGCAGATGGTGCGAGCGATCGTCGGCACCATGATCGACGCCGCCACCGACAAGCTGCGCCCCGGCGACATCATGAACATCCTGCGAGCAAACAACCGCCAAGCCGCCGGCCGCATCGCCCCACCCCAAGGCCTCTCGCTCCAGCAGGTGGGGTACTGACCGAATCCGCTCAACCGAGGCAGTCCTGAGCGAACTCCTCGATGGGTGGGGTGATCACCGTTTCGCCGGGGACACCGATCTGGGCGTTGACGTCGGCGTGGGTGTAACCGGGGGTGTCGACCATGGTCACGCTGCCGCCCGCCGCTTCGAGCGCATCGCCGAAGGCGGTTTGCGCGCCCTGGCGGTCGGGCGTGCCGCGGCGCACGACGAGGAAGTCGGGCGTGTCGTCGTCATCGCCGACGTGCGTCAATGGCGACGCGTCTCGCAGGGTGTCCTCATCGGCGCCGAACGCGTTGGCCACGAGCAGTTTTGCTCCGGGTCCGTCCTCACCACGAGCGAGGAGGTCGTACGACGCGGTGTCGTTGGAGATCACGCACTGGATCGCTGACACATCGCCGTCGGCCTGCTCGACGTAGGTGTCGTCGAGACCGACGAGCGCCACGAGGTGCGCACCGGCCGAGTGACCGATGAGCGCGAGCTGCTCACTGTCGCCGCCATAGGCATCGATGTGCTGTTCCACCCACGCCACCGCGGCGCCGACGTCGTCGGCGTGCGCCGGGTGTTGAGGACGGTCGGGGTTACGGACGGGGTCGGAGAGCCGGTAGTTGACGCTCACGAACACATACCCGAGCTCGTTGAAGAACGTGGCCTTGTTGCCGACCACGCGTTTGTCGCCCTTGCGCCAACCGCCACCGTGCACGTACACGACGACGGGAACGGAGTCGCAGCCCTTGGCGTCCTCGAATCCGTACACGTCGAGCTGTTGGAGTGGCGAGACCGGACTGTCCAGAGAGTCGATCCCGAGGACCGCCGGTGCGGTGGTGCAGTCGGCGCCTGAGGCGCTGGCGGCGCCGGCGTTCCCGGCTCCCGCCGCCCAGATCGCAACCGAGAGGCAGATGGTCAGGCAGATGGCAAGCGTCTTCATGCCCCTCACGATGCCCCTCGAATGTGAGGGAAATGTCAGCCGGGCGTTTCGCCGAGGTACAGGAAGCCGTAGCCCTCGTCGCGGAAGGTGAGGTCGGCGTCGCGCAGTGGCACGTCCCAGTCGCCGTTCACCGCCGGGTCGGTCTCCTCCATGCCGTGGTCGGCGAGGAGCACGAACGCGGTGTCGTCGAACGCGCCGGCCCGCTCGATCGCCGCCAAGATCTCGCCCATGCGGCCGTCGCTATCGCGCACTGACGCCGCGGCCACCTCGGAGTGCGGTCCGCCCTCGTGCATCGCCGAGTCGGTGAGCGTGAAGTTGCAGAACATGAACCGGGGCAACGGATACGACTCGTCCCGGTACGACCCGCCCCAGATGCCCACGGCCTGGTCGGTGCCCATGTGGTCGACGACCGACGACCACGAGTAGTCCTTCGACGGTCGCACGAAACGCTCTGTCGTGTGGGGCAGCCCGTCGGGCGACTTCGGGATCGGTGGCACTTCGCCGCGGCGGAAGAACTGAAAGGTGGAGTAGTCGGCGCCGATGTCGCAGGGCTCGTTCACCGATGCGGTGAACATTCCGGGCTCGACGCGGTGGATGGCGTCGTGGATCGAGTCGATGCCGTCCACGCAGCTGTTCATCGCGGTCGGCCATGTGGCGTTGGAGTTGGTGATGATCTGTTCGCCGGTACGCCGGTCGAACCACGCGTTGTGGAGGATGCCGTGGTGCCCGGGGAGCCGACCCGTGATCACTGACGTATGGTTGGCCAGGGTGACCGTGGGCAGCCCCGCCATCGCGCCATAGCCGTAGGCAGTGCCCATCTCGATGAGGCGGGCGACGTTCGGGGCCTCGCCCCGTCCGGCCATGTCGTACAACACGTTCGAGTTCGTGCCGTCGAACAGGAACGCCACCACGTGGCGCAGCCGGCCGGCCGAAGGATCGAGTGAGTCGTCGAGCACGACGCCGTCCTGACCGGCGAGGTGCGTGCCGTCGGCGGCTCGATCGACGCCGAGCAGCTCGAGCACGGTGGGCGCAACGTCCACGAGGCGCGCCGAACGCGGGACCACGCCGTCCGTGCGCACGCCCTTGCCCGCAAGCACCAATGGTGCGCGGGCCTGGACGATCCCGAGCGAGCCGTGCTCGCCGCGATGGCCGCCCTGGTCCTCCCAGTTGTGATCGGCCGAGTGCAACACGCACAGGTCCGGTGCAGCCGGGTGATCGAAGAGCTGCGCAACGTGGTCGAAGGCGTGCGGGTACGAGTTCTCGCGCCGGTGCGGGTTGGTGTTGGCGAGCTCGTCGGCCAGCGGCGTGAACCGATCGACGGACTGGTCGGCGAGCGGGTCGGCGCCCTCGGTCTCCACGACCTCGTACCCACCGTCGCCATCGCGTCGGAACCGAACCATGCCCTCGGCCGAGCGGGCTTCATAGGCCTCGTCCCGGGCCAGGAGCACCATGTCGACGATCGGCTCGAGCGCGGAGTCGGTGAGGATCGCGAGGGCGGCGTCGGCGTCAGCGGCGCGCTCGGGGGCGAGCCAGGTCGGTGACCCGGTGGTCATGGCCATCGGCGCCAGGCTAGGCGAGCCCCGATTTCGGTCTGCCGCGGTGCCGATTGCCCGAAATTGGGGCGCTTGGGTAGGATGGCTGGTCTTCGAGGCCGCTCGCGGTCACGAGCAGCCCAATCCTCCTTTCTCTGGTGAGGACCCGCGTGCGGACCTTTCAACCCAAGCCCGACGACATCCAGCGCGCCTGGCACGTCGTCGACGCCGACGGCGTCGTGCTCGGTCGGCTCGCGTCCGAGGTCGCCGTCGTGCTGCGCGGGAAGCACAAGCCGATCTGGGCGCCACACGTCGATGTGGGCGACCACGTCGTGGTGATCAACGCAGCCAAGCTCGACATCAACCCCCGCAAGGCCGAGGGCAAGCTCTACCGCCGCCACTCCGGCTACCCGGGTGGGTTGCGCTCCGAGACGCTCGCGCACCTGCTCGCACGCGACCCCGAGCGAGTGATTCGCCTCGCGGTCAAGGGGATGCTCCCGAAGGGCCCACTCGGTCGCCAGATGATCACCAAGCTGCGTGTGTATGCCGGCCCCACGCACCCGCACGCCGCGCAGCAGCCTCAACCCCTCGCACTCACGTCCACCACCAAACGCGCCAGCTAAGAGGAGCACTGTTGTCCAAGCCGCTGATCCAGACGACCGGTCGTCGCAAGGAGGCGGTTGCGCGCGTGCGCCTGCGTCCTGGCAGCGGGCAGATCGTCATCAATCACAAGCCGATGGAGCAATACTTCACGATCCTCACGCACCAGCAGAGCGCGACCGAGGCGCTGCGCCTCACGCAGACGGCCGACGTGTACGACGTCGACGCGTCGCTCGACGGCGGTGGCGTGAGTGGGCAGGCCGGCGCACTGCGACTCGGGATCGCCCGCGCGCTCGTCGCTCTCGACGACGAGCTGCGCCCGACGCTCAAGAAAGCCGGGTTGCTGGTGCGCGACGCCCGCGAGAAGGAGCGCCGAAAGTACGGCCTGAAGAAGGCCCGCAAGGCGCCCCAGTACTCGAAGCGCTGACGCGCGATTCGGGGCTCACCGGCCCGTGACACTCGAGTTCGGCACCGACGGCATCCGAGGCCTCGCCAACCGCGAGCTCACGCCGGAGCTCGTCACTGCCCTCGGTCGCGTGCTCGCGCACGTCATGGGCACCGATCAAGCGTTCGTCATCGGTCGTGACACGCGCCGTTCAGGTCCGATGATCCAGGCCGCGCTCGTCGCGGGCCTGTGCGCCGAGGGCGCCGAGGTCGAGCTCGCCGGAGTGATTCCCACGCCGGGTGTCGCGCACCTTGCGAAGGTCCGTGGCGCGCCCGCCGCGATGATCTCCGCGAGCCACAACCCGTACGAAGACAACGGCATCAAGCTGTTCGCGCCCGGTGGCCGCAAGCTGTCGGCCGAGCTTGAGCGCCAGGTCGAGGCCGAGTTGCGCGAGATGGCGATGGACGCGCCTGAGCCCGGCCCCGGTGGTGCGGGTGTTGGCGTCGACCGTCAGATACAGAACCCGATCGACGAGTACGTCGGCCACCTCGTCGGTGCACTCGAAGGCCGGCGCCTCGACGGCTTGAAGATCGTGCTCGACTGCGGCAACGGCGCCGCCTTCCGCACCGCGCCAAAGATCTTCAAGGAGCTCGGCGCCGAGATCGAGGTGCTGAACGCCTGGCCCGACGGCACCAACATCAACAAGGACTGTGGATCTACCGACACCGCCGGGTTGCAGGAGGCGGTCGTGGCGAGCGGCGCTCGCGCCGGGCTTGCGTTCGACGGCGACGGCGACCGCGTGATCGCGGTCGACGAGCGGGGCGCGATCGTGGACGGCGACCAGATCCTCGCCATCTGCTCGCTCGACATGAACGAGCGCGAGGTGCTCCGAGACCAGGCGGTAGTCGCGACCGTGATGTCCAACCTCGGGCTTCGCCGCTGCCTGTCTGCGCACGAGATCGAGTTCGTCGAGGTGGACGTGGGCGACCGCAACGTGGTGGACGAGCTCGAGCGCCGCAACCTCTCTCTTGGCGGCGAGCAGTCGGGTCACATCATCTTCCCGGATCATGCGACCGGTGGTGACGGCGCGCTCACCGGCGCCATGCTCCTCGACGTCGTGAACGGCACCGGCCACTCGCTCGGCCTGCTCGCCGGCGTCATGCAGAAGTTCCCCCAGGTGCTGCGCAACGTGCGCGTGCGTGACCGCGGCGCCATCGAGGCCGACACGATCTTCTGGGAGGAAGCCCGTCAGATCGACCAAGAGCTCCAGCCCGACGGCCGCGTCCTCGTCCGCCCGTCGGGCACCGAGCCCGTCGTACGCGTCATGGTCGAGGCCCCGAGCGTCGAACGCGCCGAGCTCGTCGCCGACCGCCTGGTGGACTTGGTCGAGCGCGCCAGCTTCGACCCACCCCTCGGGTAGTTGCTGGTTCTCGGCACGTTCAACGACCCCACGGGTCATCCAGCGTGCCGAGAACGGACGGGCAGTCTCGTCACCCCTCGGCTGCCGTAGGATTGGTGCTTCATGTGCGGGATCATTGGCGTCGTTCGGCGTCGTTCGACGCGGCTGGCGCCGGCGCTCGCCCCATTGGTCGAAGAGCTCGAGGCGGCCGCAGTGCGCCTCGGTTCGTGGGCCGGGGATGTCGCCGATCTCAATGCCGCGGCGGCGGCCATCGAACGTGTCGACGCCGCGTTGCGCGGCGTGCCTGGCGTCACCGCGCTCCTGACTGACCGACCCGGCGCGGTCGGCATCGACCACCACTCCGAGGCGCTTACGAACCTCTTTACTGCGTCCGAGCGTCGTCTCGACCAGGACGCGGCCTCGCTCGGCGCTGCCGACCTCGAAGCGGTGAACGCCGCGATGCTGCGGGCCAAGGACGCGGTGTGGGCTGTGCGCAACGACCGGCTCCGAACGGCACGGGCCGTCGCCGACCTGGCCGGCAGCGACGCATCGCCCGCTGCGATCGAGGCGTACACCTCCATCCAGATTGCGCTGTCGGCCCTCGACCGGCTCGAGGTACGCGGTCGCGACTCCGCCGGCATCCACCTTCTTGTGCGCGGTCACGGGCTGGACTTCGCCGACGCGGCCGTGGCGGGCCTCGTCAACCGCCGCGCGTCCGACCCGCTGTTCGCGCACGGAGCGGTGCGCACGCCCGACGGGATGCTTTCGATCGTGTACAAGGCGGCGGCCGAGATCGGCGAGCTCGGTGACAATGTGCGCCACCTGCGCACCGCCATCCGCGACGACAACCTGCTCAAGCTGGCGCTCGCGTCGGAGCACGCTGAGGTCACGCTGCTCGGACACACCCGCTGGGCGAGCGTCGGGATCATCTCTGAGCCCAACGCGCACCCGCTCAACCAGGAGGAGGTTGGCCGCGCGGACGGACCGTACGTGGCCGCCGCGCTCAACGGTGACGTCGACAACCATGCCGATCTCACGGTGCTCGAAGGCGTGCTTCCGCCCGCCGAGATCACGACCGACGCCAAGGTCATCCCCGCACTCGTGTCACGCCGCCTCGCGGACGGCACCGACGCAACCGAAGCGTTCCGGGCCACCGTTGCCACGCTCGAGGGTTCCGTTGCGATCGGCGCCACGTGCGCCGCTGCGCCGGACAAGCTCTTCCTCGCGCTGCGCGGGAGCGGCCAGGCGCTGTATGTGGGCGTCACCGACGATGTGTTCATCGTGGCGAGCGAGCCGTACGGGCTCGTCGAGGAGACGGACACCTACATCCGGCTCGACGGCGAGACGCCAGCCGATGCCAAGCGCGCTGCGACCACGCGCGGCCAGATCGTCGTGATCGGCGCCGGGCGCGCGGGTGAGCTCAACGGCATCGAGCGCTTCGCGTACGACGGCACCGCGCTGCCGGTCAGCGAGAGCGATCTCAACCACGCACAGATCACGACCCGTGACATCGACCGCGGCACCTATCCCCACTTCTTGCTCAAGGAGATCTCCGAGGCCCCCGAGTCGTTCCGCAAGACCATGCGCGGCAAGGTCATCGACGAAGGCGGCCGTCTCCACGTCGCGCTCGGGCCCGAGACCTTGCCATGGTCCGTGGTCGAGCGGCTCCGTGACGCCACGCTGCGGCGCATCACCGTCATCGGGCAGGGCACTGCGGCCGTAGCCGGTCAGAGCCTGGCTGCCGCGCTCGAGGGGCTCGCCGGCGACCAGCTCGTCGTCGAGGCGCTTCCGGCTACCGAACTGTCGGGCTTCGGGCTGCGCACCGACATGTCCGACACGCTCGTCGTGGCCATCAGCCAGAGCGGCACCACGACCGACACGAACCGCACGGTGGACCTCGCCCGCGACCGCGGCGCGGTGGTGATCGCGATCGTGAACCGCCGCAACAGTGACCTCGTCGACAAGTCCGACGGTGTGCTCTACACGTCCGACGGGCGTGACGTCGAGATGAGCGTGGCGTCGACCAAGGCGTTCTACGCGCAGATCGCCGCGGGCCACCTGTTGGCCGTAGCGCTTGCCGACGCCGTGGGCGTGCTCGATCCCGACGACGCGCATCAGCGGCTCAGCGCGCTGCGTGAGCTTCCCGACGCCATGCGGACGGTCGTCGATCAGCGCGAGGCGATCGCCGCGGTCGCACAGCGACATGTGTTGAGTCGTCGCTACTGGGCGGTCGTGGGCAACGGCGTCAACGCCATCGCGGCACGCGAGCTGCGGATCAAGCTGTCGGAGCTCTGCTACAAGGCGATCGCCTGCGACATCACCGAGGACAAGAAACACATCGATCTGTCGTCGGAGCCGCTGATCCTCGTGTGCGCGGCCGGCCTCACCGGGTCCAACGCCGACGATGTGGGCAAGGAAGTCGCGATCTACCGCGCCCACCGCGCCGCGCCGATCGTGATCGCGGAGGACGGCGCTCGCTATCCGGCCGCGCTCGACACCATCTCTGTCCCCAGCGTGCATCCCGACCTGGACTTCGTGCTCGCCACCGTGGTCGGGCACCTCTTCGGCTACGAGGCCGCCCTCGCCATCGACGCATCCGGCCGGCCGCTGCGGGAGGCCCGGGCCGCCGTCGAAGCCGCCGCGCCCGGCCCGCCGGCCGCACTGCTCGACCGCCTCGGCCCGCGTCTCGACGGTCCCGCCCGTCGCTTCCACGACGGCCTGCGCGCCGGCACCTACGACGGCTCGCTCGAGGCGAGCACCGCGGCGCGCATCGGCTCGCTGTTCCGGTACGCCACCGGCGCTCTCTCCCTTGACTCGTACGAGATAGAGCACGGCAAGGTCGGCAGCCCGTCCACGGCCGTCGAGGACCTCACCGCTGCGCTCACGAAGGGCATCGAGGAGCTGACGCGGCCCGTCGACGCCATCAAGCACCAGGCCAAGACCGTCACTGTCGGCATCTCCCGCTCCGATGAGTCGCTGCTCCAAGCGCCGCTCGTGCAGGCCGTGCTCTCCGCTGGCGCGCCGCGCGACGGCCTGAGCTATCGAGCGCTGCGCACGCTCGTCGACCTGGACCCCGCGGTCGAGGAGGTCACGGGCTACACGCGGTACCGGATCGAGGGCGACCTTGCGCACGACGCGGCGACGCTGCAAGTCGTCGACCGTGGCGGCGTCGCGACGGGCCTCAAGACGCGCACCGAGACCGATCCGAGCCTGCGGGGCGCGAAGCACCGCGTGGCCACGCAGCGCGAGGTCACCGCGCTCCGAGGCGCGGGTGACGGCCGAACGATTGTGATCGTCCCCGAGGTCAAGAGCAACCAGACCGTCGGCCTCACGCTCCTGCACGTGCGCTTCGCCGACACGCTGCCGGCCGAGACGATGCGCGCCGTGCTCCAGGGCTACCAGGGTCGCTACGGCGCCCTGCGGGACGCCGTCACCGAGACCGAGCCCACCTTCGACGACGCCGTCCTCGCCACCGAGCCGGTGGTCGACCTCCTTACCGAACCGGTGTACGTGCTCGCGGCGCGCTGGCGGCGGTAGTGGCCGGGTTCGAGGTGGAAGCCCTCGTTGCTGACTGCCAATCGGCGCTGTCCGCCGATCAGCCCCTTTCCGCGACACGTGACGTGCTCGACCGTCTGCTCGATCGACCGTCGGCGGTTGCCGACGCGCTGGGCAGGGAGGAAGGCGGCATCGAGTCCCTGCACGCGTCGCCCGAGCTCACTGTCCTGAACGTGGTCTGGGCACCCGGCATGCGTCTGTTCCCGCATGACCATCGGATGTGGGCGGCGATCGGCATCTATGGCGGCACCGAGGACAACGAGTTCTTCCGTCGCGACGACCGTGGGTTGGCACCGAGCGGAGGGAAGTCGGTCCGGGAAGGCGAGGTGCTGCTCCTCGGTGACGACGCCATCCACGCCGTCGCCAACCCACTCTCTTCGTTCACCGGCGCGATCCACGTCTACGGCGGCGACTTCTTCAACGAGCCCCGCAGCGAGTGGGACGCGGAGTCACTCGAGGAGCGCCCCTTCGACGTCGACCGCGCCCGTCAAGTCTTCGCCGACGCCAACGACCGCGTGCGAAGCCAGCGGGCGTGAAGCTCGTCTGCCGAGCCAGAAAAATCTCCGAGATTTCTGGGCCGGCACTTGACGGGCGAACATACGTTCGCTACCGTGCTGGGAGTGCTTCGCGGACGAGCCTGACGTCCTGCCTTCGGAATGAGCCCTTCGGGGCTCCCGGCCGGCGCTGCCGGTCTGGTGGATCACGAGGACGCAGGCCATGTTCGAGTTCGAGGAGCTCCGCGGTGCCGTCGCCGTCATCGAGACGGCCGTTCGCGACTTCGAGCCGCGGCTCCTCGACGCCCGCCGCGCGGTCAGGGCCGTAGAGCTCTTCGCCCAGATCAAGCACCTCGCTGAGGCTGGCTTGGCGCTCGGCGCGCAGCGGGTTGACGAGACCGGTGCGTATCGCGAGAGCGGGGCGCGCTCGGCGGCCGATTGGCTCGCTCGGAAGACCGGGGTCGGGGTCGGCGCTGCGCACCGCGCGCTGGAGACGATCACCGGCTTGGCCGATCTGCCCGCCACGAACGAGGCATTCCGCGCCGGGAAGCTCTCTGAGGTCCAAGCCCACGAGATCGCCGGCGCGGCCCGCAAGGACCCGAGCGCCGAGTGTGAGCTGGTCGCGGCCGCGCACCGAACATCGCTCAAGGGCCTGAAGGACAGGTGCCGTCGGGTCCGCGCCGGTGCCGAGGTTGACGACGCCGCGTGGGGGCAGCGCCTTCACGACACCCGCACCGTACGCACGTGGGTCGATCCCGACAGCGCGGCGTGCGGCATGTGGCGCATGTCGCCAGACAAGGGCGCCGAAGTGAATGCGGCACTCGATGCGGAGACCGACTTGCTCTTCCGCGAGGCGCGCGCTGCTGGTAGCCGTGAAGCGCGTGAGGCCCATGCGGCCGACGCACTCCACGCGCTGATCACTCGAGGCCCGCGCAAGGCCACAGGCGCCACGCTGGTGATGAGCGCGGCGGCCGAACGCGGACACCTGCTCCCTGGAGAACGCTGTGAGATCCCGGGCATCGGACCGATCCCGGTTACGCTCGGCAAGAAGATGCTCGCCAACGCCAAAGTGCGAGCGCTTCCGAGCGACGCTGACGCGCTGCCTGAGTTCTCCGCAGCGTCCCGCCACCTTCCGGCGTGGCTCAAGGACTGGCTCGACCAGCGCTACCCGGTCTGTGGTGTCGACGGCTGCGACGCGAGCTTCCACCTCGAGTACGACCACGTCGTGCCGGTCGCCGAGGGTGGCCGCACGGAGCAAACGAACCTCTGGCGCATCTGCTGGTACCACCACCGATTGAAGACCACCGGTCGATGGCAGGTCACCGGCACCACCAACCAGTGGAATCTCGTGCCACCGAATGCCGGGCCCGATCCGCCATGACCGTCCGACGCGCAGCGACGCTACGAAGCAGCCTTCGGTGGCTTGATGAGGACCGTGCCTTGCGCGGTGCAAACCAACCGCGCCTCGTTGATCACGTCGATGCGGACGACGGCTGTGCTCTTCGTGAGCGACACGATGCGCGCCGTGGCTTGGAGCGTGCCGGTCGTGACGGGCGCGAGGTAGTTGAGCTTGAACTCTGTGGTGGCGGCCCACGCGCCGCGGGCGATGACCGGATAGCAGACGGTGCCGAGCACGTGGTCGCAGAGCGCGGCGATCACGCCTCCGTGCAGGTTGCCGAACGGCGTGAGAAGTTCGTCGCGCACCGTGATCTCGGCGCGGAGCAATCCGGCGCCCACTTCCGCGTGGCGGATGCCCAGGTAGCCAGTGAGCCCGGGTCCGTCGTCGTGAGCACCCTCGAGGCCCTTCGCCACCCCGGAGTCGAACTGCGAGAAATCGGGTGTTGGCGTCTCCACGCGTGGATCATGGCATCAGCCGCACCAGCACTGTTGGTGGCGGCAAGGGCCGTGGGCGGCGATGCCGGGTCGTATCGTGGATGCGTGCACATCGTGGGGTTGGGAACCGACCTCGTCGAGGTCTCGCGCTTCCGGCTCGCCATGGAGCGACGCGGTGAAAGGCTCAACGAGCGGCTCTTCAGCGACGAGGAGCGCGCGTACGCAGCCAAGCAAAAGGATCCGGCGAAGAGCCTCTCGGCCCGCTTCGGCGCCAAGGAGGCGGTCATGAAGGCGATGGGCGTCGGCTTGTGGAAGTTCAAGCTGCGTGACGTGGAGGTCGTGCGGGCCAAGAGCGGCGCTCCATCGGTCGCCTTGCACGGCCGGGCTGCGGAGATCGCCGCCGAGCGCGGCATCGTCGACTGGCAGCTCTCGCTCACCCATACCGACACCACGGCCCTGGCCATCGCCATCGCCATCGGCCGCGACTGATCATGCAGCCGATCCTCACCCCCGCCGAGATGGCCGCGGCCGACGAGCGCACGATCGCCGCCGGCACGCCTTTAGAAGTGCTGATGGAGCGGGCAGGGCACGCGGTCGCGTGGCTGGTGCGCCAGCACGTGGGGGCGGTGTACGGCAAGCGAGTCGTCGTCGTGTGTGGCAAGGGCAACAACGGTGGCGACGGGCTGGTCGCGGCGCGGGTGCTGCGGGGATGGGGTGTGCGCACCGACGTGTTCGAGCTCGCGCGCGGCGTCCCGGCTGCGGAGCTCGACCGAGGGGTGGGCCGGGCCGACGTGATGGTCGACGCCATGTTCGGCACCGGCTTCCGTGGCGCGCTCGAGGGCGATGCCGCGCTCGTCGCGCAACGCAGCCGCGACGTGCCCACGATCGCGGTCGACATCCCGTCGGGTGTCGACGGGATGACGGGTGCAGTGGAGGGCGACGCCGTGCATGCGATCGCCACGGTCACGTTCGCGGCGCGCAAGCCCGGCCTGGTGTTCGAACCCGGGCGCGGTCTGGCGGGAGACGTTCACGTCGCCGACATCGGTATCCAGCTCTCTTTGGGGAATGAGACCGCACCGGGAGTGGGCTTGATCGAGCACGCTGACGTTCAGGCGTGGCTTGCTCGCGAGCCGGTGCCCGACACGCACAAATGGCGTTCGGGTCTTCTCGTGATCGGTGGCTCCGGTGGGATGACCGGCGCGCCACTGATGGTGAGCCACGCGGCCATGCGCGCCGGCGCGGGGATCGTGTGGTGTGCGGTGCCGGGTGCCGACGCGGCTGCCAGCGCGTCCGGCAGCGAGGTGATCGCGAAAGCGTTGCCGTCGGATGAGGCCGGCGCGCTGACCGGCATCTGTGACGATGTACGCAGCGCGCTCGATCGCTTCCATGCCGTCGCCATCGGTCCTGGACTCGGAGCCGCCGATCACACCACGGCGGCGGTGCGCGACTTCGTGAGCACGATCGACGCGCCGCTCGTGCTCGACGCCGACGGCATCAACGCCTTCGCCGGCGCGGCCGATGCGCTCCGGGCGCGCCCGGCAGCGACCGTGCTCACCCCCCACGAAGGCGAGTACGAGCGCCTGCTCGGCCAGCCCGTTGGTGACGACCGCATCGCCGCGGCTCGCCACCTCGCCGACTCGACCGGCTGCGTCGGCGTGCTCAAGGGCCCCGGCACCGTTGTCGCCGCCTCGGGAGGAAGGCTGGTCGTGAATGACCGGGATGGCCCCTGGCTCGGAACCGCGGGGAGCGGCGACGTGCTCACCGGGATCATCGGCGGATTCCTCGCCCGGGGCCTCGATGCCTTCGAGGCTGCGGCCGCCGGGGTGTTCGTGCACGGGCTCGCCGCCGATGCCGCCGGGCATACTGGACTCGTCGCCGGCGACCTCGTGGCGGCACTTCCCTCCGTATTCACGACCTTGGCCTGAAGAATCCGTCTGCCAGAGAGAGGTTGGAAGACCTGATGCCGAGCAGCGCCCTCGTCCGTGACGTCATGACCAGCCAGGTCACGACGCTCCGACCCGAACAGTCCTTCGCGGAGGCGGCAGACACGCTCGCCGACCGGAAGATCGGCGCGGCCCCCGTCGTCGACGCCGAGGGCAAGGTCGTCGGCTTGATCCGGGACGAGGACTTCCTCGTCTCCGAGAGCAACCTGCACGTCCCCGCGATGCTCAACTTCTTCGGCGTCGACTTCCCGATCCCCGGGCAGCAGAAGCACTTCGAGGAGGAGCTCAAGCGCATGGTCGCCGCGACCGTGCAGGACCTCATGGAGACCGAGTTTCCGACGGCCGGACCTGACGAGACGCTGGCCGACGTCGCCACGAAGATGCACGAAGACGACATCACCCACATGCCGGTGGTGGATGCCGGCGGCAAGCTCGTCGGGATCATCTCCCGCGGCGACATCGTCCGCCGGGTGGCCGACACCACGTGACTGGATACTTCAGGCCGGTCTGGGCCGAGGTCGACCTCGACGCCATCCGGCACAACGTGCGCGCGCTGGCAAAGGTTGCCGCGCCCGCGCAGCTCCTGGCGGTGGTCAAGGCCGATGCCTACGGCCACGGCGCGGTGCCCGTGGCGCGCGCCACGCTCGAGGCGGGGGCGACGTGGCTCGGGGTCGCACTCGTCGAAGAGGGCGTGCAGCTGCGCGAGGCGGGGATCGACGCTCGCATCCTGCTGCTGTCGGAGCCACCGACCGCGGCCGCCGCCACCGTCGTGGCGCGCGGGATCACGCCGGTGGTGTACACGACCAACGGCATCGATGCGCTCGCGAAGGCCGTCGCGGATGCGGGCGTCGGACCACTTGCAGTGCACATCAAGGTGGACACGGGCATGCATCGAGTGGGCTGCTCGCCCGATGATGCCATCGCGCTCGTGGAGGTCGTCGACGCACGCCCGGAGCTCGAGCTCGAAGGCATCTGCACACACCTCGCCGTGGCTGATGAACCTGAGAACGCGTACAACACCGAGCAGCTCGACCAGTTCGACGCGCTGCTCGCCGCGCTGCCCGAGCGCGACGTCCCGCTCATCGTGCACGCGGCGAACTCGGCCGGGGTGCTCGCGCACCCGCGGGCGCATCACCACCTCGTGCGCTGCGGGATCGCGATCTACGGGATTCCACCTTCTCCTGCGGTCGCGGATCGCATAGATCTGCAGCCTGCGCTCTCACTCAAGGCGCGCGTGTCGCACGCGAAGCAACTTCCCGCCGGCGCGAGCGTGTCGTACGGCCGGCACTACACGATGCCCACCAAAGCCAACGCAGTGACCGTGCCGGTGGGATATGCCGATGGCGTGCCCCGTAGCCTCGGCCTCGTGGGTGGAGAGGTGCTCATCGGTGGTGCCCGGCGGCCGATTGCGGGTGCCGTCACCATGGATCAGCTGGTCGTCGACGTCGGTGCCGACACGTTCGGGGCCGACACCGAGGTGGTGCTCATCGGCTGTCAGGGTGGCGAGGAGATCACAGCCGGCGAGTGGGCCGAGCGTCTCGGCGTGATCCCTTACGAGGTGACCACTCGCCTCGGTCCGCGGGTTCCCCGGGTGTATCTGCCATGAGTGCAGGCAAGCGCGCACTCAAGGTCGCGGGCGTCACGGTCGGCGTCGCCGCGGGGCTCGCTGGCGCGGGGTATGCCGCGCAACGAGCGGTGCGGCGCGGGCTGAGCAACCGACCCGACCCCGACGCCGAGCTGCTCCTGCCCTTGCTGAATGGGGACGCGTTGGTCAAGGCAGGAACTTCGGAGAGGGCTGGCGTGTCGGAACGGCGGCTGCCGAGCCACGACGGCGGCAGCATCTACGTGCTCGAGACGGGCCCCGATCACGGCACACCGATCGTCCTCTCGCACGGCGTCACGATCGACTCGCGCATCTGGGTCAAACAGCTCGCGACGCTGCCGAAGCTCGGGTTTCGGTTGGTCGCGTTCGACACCCGTGGTCACGGGAGCTCGCTCTCGGGCGAGACCGGGCACTCGGTGGAGAACCTGGCCTTCGATCTGCGCACGGTCCTCGAAGCGCTCGACCTGCACGACGCCATCCTCGTGGGGCACTCGATGGGTGGGGTTGCAGTGCAAGCGTTCGCGTCGCGGTTCCCGGCGATCGCGCGATCTCGCGTCGCCGGGATCGTGCTGATCTCGTCGTTGTCCAAGACCCACTTGAGCACCACGCGCCGTCTGCGTTGCGCGGTCCAGGGCATGTCCGATCGCTTGGAGCTCGGAAAAGTGATGGCAAGTCCGAGCCTCGGCACGATGCTCGCTCGCTTGGGCTTCGGGCGCGACCCGCTCGCGAGCCACGTCGAGCTCGTCCGCCAGATGCTTGCTGACTGCGATGCCGACACGAGCCGGGAGGCCGTGGCGTGCCTGCTCGACATGGATCTCACACCCAGCCTTCCCGACATTGACCTGCCTACCTTGGTCATCGGTGGCACTGCTGATGTCCTTACACCGCCGATGGAGTCGCGCCGCATCGCTGGCCTGATCCCTGGCGCGCGGCTCGTGATGATCGAAGGCGCGGGCCACACGATCATGTTGGAGCGGGCCGAGGAGCTCGAAGCACTGCTCGTGGAGTTCTCGCACGAGGTCAGGCCGGATTCACTGAGCGAGGAGTCTTCGGGGGAAGAGCCTGACCGGGCTGGAGCGGACGCGGCCGCGGGGTGAGCACCGTCGGCAGTGCCGGCCGTAGGGGCATGACGGGAATCAGGCTGGGGCACTGGACGGGGACGGGCACCGGCGTGACCGTCGTGCTCTGTCCCGAGGGCACCGTTGGCTCGTGCGAGATCCGTGGTGGCGCGCCCGCCACCCGCGAGACCGCGCTCCTCGAGCCCGGTCGCTCCGTCGAGCAGGTGGATGCGGTCGTGCTCACCGGCGGATCGGCGTTCGGATTGGCGACGGCCGACGGCGTGATGGCGTGGCTCGCCGAGCGCGGGCGTGGGTTCCCCACGCGTGGCGGCCCCGTGCCGATCGTGCCGACCGCGGCCATCTACGACCTCAGTTCCGGGGTTGATCGACCGACCGCCGACCAGGGTCGCGCCGCGGCGGAGGCAGCCGAGCGAGCGTTGGCGGAGCCTGGCCAGTGGGAGTCAGGACGGGTGGGCGCGGGCGCCGGCGCGACCATCGGCAAGTGGCGCGGCGCCGAGCACGCGGTGCCGGGCGGGCTGGGCATCGCAAGCCATGTCGCTAGCGACCCGGGTGGGGTGGGCGCGAGCCTGGAGGCGATCGCGGTGGTGAACGCCGTCGGCGACGTCGTGCGTGCCGACGGCGAGATGCTCGCCGGCTCCACGGCACCGGCCGACGTGCCGGCGTTCCCGGATCCCGCGCCCAACCTTTTCCAGAACACAACCCTTGTGGTCGTGGCAACCGCCGTCCGGCTCACGAAGCCCGAGTGCCACCTGGTCGCACAGAGCGGGCATGACGGGCTGGCCCAAGCGCTGCGCCCGTCGCACACCCGCCACGACGGCGACCTCGTGATCGCGCTGGCCACCGGCGCTACGGAATCGAGCACCGCTGGAGCGGCCGGTCCGTTCAGCCTCGATCGCCTGCGCATGGCGGCAACGGAGGTGGTGGCCGAGGCGGTGCGCAACGCCGTCCGGCAGACTTGAACCGTGACGCTCCTCCCCGATCCGGCGCAGGATCCTGCTCCGAGCTCGCCTACCTGGAAGACCTGGAACGACCTGGAGCGCGAGGCGCTGGCGTGCACGAAGTGCCCGCTCGCGACTGCGGGCCGCACGCAGGTGGTGTTCGGGGTGGGCGCGCGCGACGCCGACCTGGTGTTCGTGGGCGAGGGACCCGGCGCCGAGGAGGACAAGCAGGGGATCCCATTCGTCGGCCGCGCCGGGCAGCTGCTGACCCGGCTGATCGAGGGCATCGGGATGACGCGCGACGAGGTGTACATCGCCAACGTCGTGAAATGTCGCCCGCCGGGCAACCGCGATCCGCAGCCCGAAGAGATCGAGACCTGCCGCCCGTACCTCGAGGCGCAGCTCGGTTTCCTCGACCCGAACGTGATCATGACGCTGGGCAACTTCGCGACCAAGCTTCTCCTGGATACGGCCGGAACTCCGACAAAGCTGGGAATCACCAAGATCCGGGGCAAGGAGTTCCCGGTGCAGCTCGGGCGGGTGGGCAAGCAACAGGTGTTGGTGCCCACGCTGCACCCCTCGGCCGTTCTTCGGAATGGTGGTGCCGCACTCGCGCAGACTCGCGCCGACTTCATCGTGGCGAAGCGGGCGTTGGCGCGCCCCAAGTGACGGCAGTCGGCAGTCTGGTCACCCACGCGCCCGAGGAGACGCGCCGCATCGGTGGCGTCCTGGCCGCGCTGCTCGAACCGGGTGACGTGGTGCTGCTCGCGGGCACGCTCGGTGCCGGGAAGACGGAGTTTGCCAAGGGGATCGCCGAGGGACTCGGCATCGAGGAGACCGTCGTCAGCCCTACGTTCACGATCGCGCGTGAATACGAGGGTCGGCTTCGAATGCTGCACGTGGACGTGTATCGCCTCGACCACGCGCAAGAGCTGCTCGACCTCGGCCTCGAGGATCTCGCGGCCGATGCTGGCCTCTCTGGGTTGGAGGCCGTCACTGTTGTGGAGTGGGGCGACGCCGTGGAGGCGCTGTTCCCAGCCGATCACCTGCTGGTGGCGCTCGAGCTCGGGGAGGCCGAGCGCGCGCGCACGCTGCGCTTCGAAGCGTCTGGCCCATCTTGGGGCGAGCGAGCCGCCACCCTCGCCGTGGTGGTCGGGGGCGCGGCCTAGTGCTCGTGCTCGCGATGGACACGGCGACACCGCAGGTGGCGGTGGCGATCGGCGACGGCGGCGTCGTGCGGGGCGAGGTGCGCGTGGTCGGGGGGCGGCGCCATGCCGAACAGCTCGCGCCGGCGATCGAATACGTGTGCACCGAGACCGGCGTGCCGCTCGACCGGCTCGCGGCCATCGCCGTGGGCATCGGACCCGGGTTGTTCACCGGGCTCCGCGTCGGAGTGACGACCGCCAAAGTGATGGCGCAGGCGCTGCGCATCCCGGTGGTCGCGGTGCCGAGCCTCGACCTGATCGCCTATCCACTCCGCCACGCCACCCGCCCGATCGTCACGGTCATCGATGCGCGCCGGCGCGAGGTCTTCCATGCCCGCTACCGCCCGGTGCCCGGTGGCGTGCAGCGCGAGGGGGACTACGTGGTGGGCGCGGTCGACGAGCTCATCGCCGATCTCGAAGCCACCGGCGAAGACGTGCTGCTCGCCGGTGACGGCGTCACCCGATATCGCGAGCAGTTCGCCACCATGGGCCGGGCCGAGGAGGCCGGCTCCGAGTTCGAGGCCCCCAGCGTGGCTGCGCTCGTCCGCCTCGCCACCGCCCGGGTCGAGCGCGAGGAGTTCACGAACCCGTGGGATCTGCACCCGATGTACCTGCGCGAGAGTGACGCAGAGCTTCATTGGGAGACCCCCCGGTGACGAAGAGACTGCAACCATGATCACCGAGCCCCTGACGGTCGAGATCGCGCCCATGCGGCGGCGTCATGTGCGCTCGGTGCTCCGGATCGAGCAGCAGGTGTACCCGCGGCCGTGGAGCCACTCGTTGTTCCTCTCCGAGCTCGCGCTACGGGCGACCCGGTCGTACTTCGTTGCCCGAGTCGGCCGTGACGTGGTGGGGTACGCCGGATTGATGATGACGGCCGAAGACGGCCACGTCACCACGATCGCGGTCCATCCAGAGTGGCAGCGGCACAAGATCGCCACCCGACTCATGCTCGCCCTGGCCCGCGAAGGACTGATGCGGTTCGCGCAGAACCTCACGCTCGAGGTGCGGACCTCGAACTTGGCCGCCCAACACCTCTACCGGCGCTTCGGCTTCGCGCCCGTCGGCGTGCGCAAGAACTACTACCAGGAGACGAGCGAGGACGCGCTCGTCATGTGGGTGCACGCGGTCGACACGCCCGAGTACGCGGCACTCCTCGACAGCATCGAGCGCGTCATCCCCGGCGAGACCAGCTTCTCCCAATGACACGCGGCACCCGTAGCGACGGAGGAACGGAGGGTGCTCGCCAGCGAGCGAGTGCCCGCGGGGCGGGTATCCCGCCCCGCAGCGAGGGAGCGAATGTTTTGGGCGTTGAAACCTCGTGTGACGAGACCGCGGCCGCGGTCGTGGCCGGCGGCACGGAGATCCTGTCGTCGGTGGTGTCGAGCCAGGTCGACCTGCACGCGCGCTTCGGTGGTGTGGTGCCCGAGATCGCGAGCCGCGCGCACGTCGAGCTCATCGGTCCGGTGGTGGCCGACGCGCTCGGCGAGGCCCGCGTCGAGCTCAGTGACCTCAGCGCGGTCGCGGCCTGCCATGGCCCCGGTCTCGCGGGCGCGCTCCTCGTCGGCGTGAGCGCGGCGAAGGCCCTTGCGCTCGTCGCCGACGTCCCCTACGTCGGCGTCAACCATCTCGAAGCGCACTGCTACGCGGCGTGGCTCGACCAACCCGACCTCGAGCTCCCGCTCGCCGTGCTCGTCGCCTCGGGTGGCCACACGTTGGTAGTGGTCATGGAAGGACACGGCAAATACCGGGTCGTTGGCCAGACGGTCGATGACGCCGCGGGCGAGGCGTTCGACAAGGTCGCTCGGCACCTCGGCCTTGGGTATCCCGGCGGGCCGCTCATCGACGCGCTGGCGCTCGACGGCGATCCCGAAGCGATCGCCTTCCCGCGCGCGATGCCGGGTGAGCCCGACTTCTCGTTCTCGGGACTCAAGACCGCGGTGGTGCAGCACGTTGCTCGTCACCCCGGCGGCAACGTCGCCGATGTGGCTGCGTCGTTCCAGGCTGCCGTCGTCGACCAGCTCGTCGACAAGCTCGTGCGCGCCGCGGACGAGGCCCGTGCGCCGACGCTCGTGCTCGGCGGTGGAGTAGCTGCCAACTCGGCGCTTCGGGCCCGGGTGGAGGCAGTGGCCGCCGCGACCAACCGGCGCGCCTTCCTGCCGCCGCCGGCACTGTGCACCGACAACGCCGCCATGATCGCGGCGACGGCGTGGTGGCAGCTCCAGGCGAACGGCCCCACCCCGCTCGACGCCGGGGTAGCGCCCAGTCTCGCCCTGACCTGAGTCCGGCCTTCTCCGGCCCGAGGCGCCCATTTGCCGCCCTCGCACGGGGGCGGTATCGTGCCTTAGCACTCGCCCGCTGCGAGTGCCAGAGTCGAAGCAAGGCCAAAACCCCGTACGAAGAACGCCGCAGGAGGCGAACGCATGAAGTTGCAGCCGCTGGAGGACCGGATCGTTGTCCGGTCAAGCGAGCCCGAGGAGACCACGGTCAGCGGTCTCGTCATCCCCGACACCGCCAAGGAGAAGCCCCAGCAGGGCGAAGTCCTCGCGGTGGGTCCCGGCCGGCGCTCCGAGCAGACGGGCGAGCTCATCCCGATGGACGTGGCGGTGGGCGACCTCGTCGTCTACTCGAAGTACGGCGGGACCGAGATTCAGGTCGACGGCGAGGACCTCCTGATCCTCACCAGCCGCGACGTGCTTGCCAAGACAGGCAAGTAACGCCCGATCCAGTCTCGAAAGAACGATGAAGAACGGCGCCTACGAGGCGCCGCTCTTCGCGTTCCCGCACGGTTTTGGCGTCGAGAGACGTCGCAGAGGGACAGTCAGCGACGCCAAAACGTTTTCGGCGCGTACGCTCGATCATGCATGACTGCGCGGGGAGGACGTCAGAGAATCCCGCGGCCGCCGTCCGCCCAGCCCGGTGGGCCGCCGGCGTGGGCGCGGCTCGCCCCGCATCAACGACGCTTCACGCTCGACGAGGTGCGCGCCGCGTGCGCTGACCTTCCGGAACCGCGCCGGCCCGTGGGTCCGAGCACGGCGCGCCCCGCCGCAGTGCTGCTGGCGCTGTTCGAGGACCCGGGAGATGACGGGCGCGGACCGGACACGCACGTGTTCCTCACGAAGCGACCCGACACGATGCCGTCGCACCAAGGCGAGATCGCGTTCCCGGGCGGGAAGCTCGACGACGAGCTCGACGGATCGCTGCGCGACGCCGCGCTCCGTGAGGCCCATGAGGAGATCGGTCTCGATCCGCAGACCGTCGAGATCGTGGCTGAGCTCGACAGCTTGGTCACCGTGATGGGGCGCTTCGTGCTCACACCGTTCGTCGGGTTGTTGCCGGGCCGGCCTGTGCTCTCGCCCGATCCGACCGAGGTGGTGAGCGTGTTCGACGTCGCCCTCTCGGAGCTGCTCGACGACGCAACGTTCCGGGAGGAACGCTGGGACGTCCCAGCCGGCGTCGGCGTGACCCCCGGGCGCAACCGGCCGATCCACTTCTTCGAGCTCCCCGGCGAGACCGTGTGGGGCGCGACCGCGCACATCCTGGCCGGCTTCTTGGAGCACCTGACCGCTCGCCGCTAGCGCGTCGGTCCTGGCCAGCCCGAGGGGTTCGGCGTCGCGGGGCGGGTTACCAAACCGTCGCTGGCGTTGTTGTCGATGTTGAAGGTGACACCGCCCCAGGTTTCGTTGTGCCCACCCCGGTACTGATGAAGACGGTGGTGGTACCAGAGGTGGTCGGGGACCCAGGCGCTGCCGTAGGTGTTGGGGCTGTTGTTCCAGTCTGCGATCCACAGCTCATCGGGGAGGTTGTACGGGAGGTTGTTCTCCGCGACCGCCACCTGATGGACGATGCCCGAAGAGCCGCTCGAGTAGAAGCCGGCCTGATAGCCGCGCGCGTGCAGCTGCGCGACCCACGCGCTCACGAACGCGAGCACGGCGTTGATGCACGGTTGATTGCCGCTGGCGTTGTAGTGCTCGAGGTCGTAGTAGATGGGACTCCCGAGCGCCGAGACGGCTCCGCCCTGCCCGGGTTCGCGACGGATCGCGGCTGCCGGCCCGATGCCGAACGCGGCGGCGGCATCAGCGGCCGCATTGGCCTCTTGCGCGCCCTGCGTCGCCGCGACGCCCGCATTCAAGTCGATGCGATGCGTGTACCCGGTGCACGGTGCCTGGCGCCCCACCCATAACGGGAGCAGTCCCCACCCTTGGTTCCCGACCGCGGTCACCCAGGCGGCGTTGAGGTGCGGCACGCTGGAGGGCGGGCACGCCGCGCTGCTTCCACCGAGGTAGAGCCCGGCCGCGCGGTACGGGGACGCGGCCCACCACGTCGCCATCTGCGAGGTCGTGGGTGCCATGCACTTGTCGAACGCGGCCCCGATGAAGACAGCGCCGACGGTCTGGGTGGCGCCGAGGGCCTGGGTCGAGACGCCCGGTGCGATCGGCGGCGCGGGCGCGCTCGTCGGCCCGCTCGCCGTCACCGGTCGGCACGCGACCAGCGCCACGACCAGCACCAGCGAGCCTCGGGCCAAGGCCCGACGGACACCGATCATGAGGAGAGGACGAACGTCGAGAGCACCTGGGTTGCCACCGCCCCGGTCTCGCCGTAGGTGAGGAAGGCGACCAAGCCGAGATCTGGGAACACCACGATGAGGGCAGCGCTGATGTCGGGGTTCGGGTCCACCAGCACCGACATGCCGTTCAGCACCGCGGGCTTGGTCGCTCGGGCGACTGCGATCTCGGATGCCGCCGCGAGCGGCGTCATCAGGACCGTCTCGGTGTGCCCGACGAGGTGGGCGGGGCAGTCCTGCCTGGTGCCAGGCACGCCGAGGAAGACGGCGTGCTGGTCGACTCGTACACAGGTGCGAGGCTCGGCGGCGAGGTCGTACACGGGCCAGTCGGTCGGGACCGTGAGTTCCAGTCCGCCGTAGCGGACGACCTGGCCGTCGGTGGTCGGGGCCACGGCCGTCGTGGTCGAGGTCGGCGGCTCGGTGCTGGTGGAGGTGGTGGGCTCGGACGTGGTCGTCACCGGCTCGGCTCGGATGCTCGGACCATCATCACCGAAGGCGCCGAGCGCGACCGCGCCGAGCAGCGCGACCACGACGAAGAGGGCGAGCGCGGGGATTTTGTGGCTCATGGGGGAAGAACGAGTCGCCGGGGGCGGCGGAATTCGCTGCTCGTGACACTACCCACCGCCCTGCGCACGCTGATCGCGGGTCCCGGAAGGGGCCACAAACGGCGGTATTCTCGACGTCCGGCACGGAACCAAGACGTCCGGCACGGAACCAAGACGTCCGGCACGGAACCAAGAAGAGGAGTCTCAGGACGTGGAAGTCGAGATCGGGATCGGCAAGTCCGGACGGCGTGCCTACGGGTTCGATGACATCGCCATCGTTCCGAGTCGCCGCACGCGTGACCCCGAAGACGTCGACATCACCTGGGAGATCGACGCGTTCAAGTTCGGGCTGCCGCTCATGGCCGCGGCGATGGACGACGTCGTGTCGCCGAAGACCGCGGTCGAGATCGGCAACCTCGGCGGGCTCGCGTGCTTGAACCTCGAAGGGCTGTGGACGCGTTACGACGATCCCGATCCGTTGTTCGAGGAGATCGCCGACCTCCCGGCTGAAAAGGCAACGCGTCGCATGCAGGAGATCTACGCGGAGCCGATGAAGGAAGAGCTCATCGGCAAGCGCATCCGCGAGATCAAGGACTCAGGCGTCACCGCGTGCGCATCGCTCACGCCGCAGCGCGTCGAGGCGCACGCGAGCGCCGTGCTCGAAGCCGAGCTCGACATTCTCGTCATTCAGGGCACGGTCGTGTCGGCCGAGCACGTGTCGAAGGACGAATCACGCCAGCCGCTCAACCTCAAGAAGTTCATCCGTGAGTTCGACCTCCCCGTGATCGTGGGCGGGTGCGCGTCGTACTCGACGGCACTCCACCTCATGCGCACGGGCGCCGTCGGGATCCTGGTGGGTGTGGGGCCTGGTCACGCGTGCACCAGTCGGGGTGTGCTGGGAATCGGCGTGCCGCAGGCCACAGCCATCGCCGACGCCGCGGGAGCGAGGATCCGGCACCTCGACGAGACGGGTGTCTACGTGCACGTCATCGCCGACGGCGGGATGCGCACCGGTGGCGACATCGCCAAGGCGATCGCGTGCGGCGCCGACGCGGTGATGGTCGCGTCGCCGCTCGCCAGCGCGTACGAAGCGCCCGGCAAGGGCTACCACTGGGGCATGGCGACGTTCCATCCCACCCTGCCGCGTGGCGCGCGGGTGCACCAGGGCCTCAAGGGTTCGCTCAGCGAGATCCTCGTCGGGCCGGCGCACGAGAACGACGGCACGCTCAACCTGTTCGGCGCGCTACGCACGTCGATGGCGACCACCGGCTACGAGACGCTCAAGGAGTTCCAGAAGGCCGAGGTCATGGTCGCACCCGCGCTCAAGACCGAGGGCAAGGTTCTTCAGCGCGAGCAGCACATCGGCATGGGGCGCTAGCCCCGGCCTGGTGACGCCACAGCACGACACGATCCTCGTCGTCGACTTTGGCGCGCAGTACGCACAGCTGATCGCCCGCCGCGTGCGCGAGGCACGCGTGTACTCCGAGATCGTGCCGCGCACGATGCCGCTTGCTGACATGCTGGCCAAGCGGCCGAAAGGGATCATCTTCTCGGGCGGCCCCGCGTCGGTGCACGTCGACGGCGCGCCCTCGATCGACCCCGCGGTGTACGCCGCGGGCGTGCCGATCCTCGGCATCTGCTACGGCGCGCAGCTCGTGGCGCTCCAGCTCGGCGGCAATGTCGAGCGCACGGGCGGCGGCGAGTACGGACGCACCCAGATGACGCGGTCGGGCTCGTCGGTGATCTTGAGCGCGCTGCCCGAGGAGCAGCAGGTGTGGATGAGCCACGGCGACGCCATCACCGGCGCGCCGCAGGGGTTCGCGGTGACCGCGAGCTCGCCGGGTGCACCGGTCGCGGCGCTCGAAGACCGGGACCGTGCCCTGTACGGCGTGCAGTTCCACCCCGAGGTGGTGCACACCGAGCGTGGCCAGGAAGTGCTGCGCGCCTTCCTGTTCGACGCATGTGACTGCCGACCCACGTGGACGAACACGAACATCATCGACGAGGCGGTCGCCGAGATCCGCGCGCAGGTGGGCGACGAACGCGTCATCTGCGGCCTGTCCGGCGGCGTGGACTCCGCCGTGGCCGCGGCGCTCGTGCACCGTGCCATCGGTGACCAGCTCACCTGCGTGTTCGTCGACACCGGCCTGCTGCGGCTCAACGAGGCCGAGCAGGTCGAGGAGACGTTCCGGCGCCAGTTCCACGTCGACCTCGAGCACGTCAAGGCCGCCGATCGGTTCCTCGAGGCGCTGACGGGTGTCTCGGAACCAGAAGACAAGCGCAAGATCATCGGCGAGACGTTCATCCGCGTGTTCGAGGAGGTTGCACGCGAGCTGTCCGATGCCCGCTTCCTCGTGCAGGGCACGCTGTATCCCGACATCGTGGAGTCGGGTGGCGGCGACAACGCCACGATCAAGTCGCACCACAATGTCGGTGGGCTTCCCGCCGACATGAAGTTCGAGCTCGTCGAGCCGCTACGCCACCTCTTCAAGGATGAGGTGCGCGCCGTGGGTGAGGAGCTCGGCCTCCCCGAGGAGATCGTCTGGCGCCAACCGTTCCCCGGCCCGGGTCTGGCGGTGCGGATCATCGGCGAGATCACGCCCGAGCGCCTCGAAACCCTGCGCGCGGCCGACCACATCGTGGTCGAGGAGATCCAGCGCGCCGGTCTTTACCGCGAGATCTGGCAGAGCTTTGCCGTGCTCCCGGCGGAGGTGCGGACCGTCGGCGTGATGGGCGACGGCCGCACCTACGAGCACCCGGTGATCGTGCGTGCGGTTACGTCGGAGGACGCGATGACGGCCGACTGGGCCCGCCTCCCCCACGACCTCCTCGAGCGCATCGCCTCACGGATCATCAACGAGGTCACCGGCATCAACCGTGTCGCCTACGACATCACCAGCAAGCCCCCCGGCACCATCGAGTGGGAGTAAGGCCTCGGAGCAGCCGAGCGAGCGAGCGCGACCAGGACTTAGGATCGGGGCATGGACCTTGACGCGCTGAGATCTACTGCCAACGACCTCGTTGCCCCCGGTAAGGGCATCCTTGCCGCCGACGAGTCGAGCGGCACCATCAAGAAGCGCTTCGACTCGATCAAGGTGGAGTCGACCGAGGAGAGCCGCCGCGCCTACCGAGAGCTGCTCTTCACGACGGACGGCGCCGAGGAGCACATCAGCGGCGTGATCCTCTACGACGAGACGATCCGTCAGTCGTCATCCGACGGCACCCCATTCCCGAAGCTCCTCGCCGACCGGGGGATCATCCCCGGCATCAAGGTCGACACCGGCGCCCACCCGCTCGCCTTCGCCGGTGAGGACGAGGCCATCACCGAGGGGCTCGACGGCCTGCGAGAGCGCCTCGCCGAGTACAAGGACCTCGGTGCGCGCTTCGCCAAGTGGCGCGGCACGTACACGATCAGCGACGTGCTCCCGTCGGACTACGCGGTGCGGGTGAACGCCCACGCACTCGCCCGGTACGCGGCGCTGTGCCAAGAAGCGGGCATCGTGCCCATCGTGGAGCCCGAGGTCTTCATGGAGGGCGACCACAGCATCGAGCGGGCGTTCGTCGTCACGTCGGCGGTGCTCGACGCGGTCTACGACGAGCTGTTCCACCAGAACGTGCACTTCGAGGGCACATTGCTGAAGCCGAACATGGTGCTGCCGGGCTACGACTCCTCGGAGCAGGTCGACGACGAGCGGGTCGAGCACTTCACGATCCACTGCTTCAAGCGCACGGTCCCGGCGGCGGTTCCCGGCATCGTGTTCCTCTCGGGCGGCCAGACCGACGAGCAAGCCACGAGTCGACTCAACGAGATGAACAAGAGCGGGCCGCACCCGTGGCAGCTCTCGTTCTCGTACGGGCGCGCGCTCCAGGCACCCGCGCTCAAGGCCTGGCTCGGCCAAGAAGCGAACGTCGGTGCCGCGCAGAAGGCGTTCTCACACCGCGCTCGCCTCAACGGCGCGGCCCGCTCCGGCAGTTACACGCCGAAGATGGAGACCGAAGCCGCCTAGAACTTCTGGAATTTGGGGCCTTCGGCCGCGGCCTTGGCCGCGTTGTACTTCTTGAGCGCGCGGCTGTGGCCGCGGGCACCGGGGCGGAACCATCCGCCGGTGCGAACCTTGTGGACCTTCTTCTCGAGGTTTTTGAGGCGCTCGTAGAGATCTTCTTCGGGCGTTGCGTGGGCGACGCTGTCCATGGCGTCGTGGATCTCGTCGAACCGCCGCCGTGTCTGCCCGTACTCATCGTCGAGACGCTTCTTGGCGTGCTCCAGATCGTCTGCCATGGCGGATGCTCCTTCATTGCCGCGCTCGCTCGGCGGCAGGCTACCTGCCGCCGCCCTCCGGGCGCTCGCCAGCGGCTGCGAACTTCCTCCGCTCCCGAAGGTCGCTCCGGTCGCCGCCTCGTACGCTGCGGCAGTGCGAGCGCTCGTTCAGCGGGTGACCGAAGCGAGGGTCAGGATCGACGCCGAGGTCGTGGGTGAGATCGGTCAGGGGCTCTGCGTGCTCGTCGGCGTCACGCACGGGGACGGCAACGGCGAGGCGAACCGCCTGGCCGACAAGGTGTGGACATTGCGGGTGTTCGACGATCCCGACGGCGTGATGAACCTCGGCTTGGCCGACGTCGGTGGCGAGGTGCTCGTTGTGAGCCAGTTCACGCTCTACGGCGACACCCGCAAAGGCCGACGCCCGTCGTGGACCGAAGCGGCGCGCCCCGAGGAGGCGGAGCCGCTCTGCGACGCCTTCGTGACCGCGTTGCGAGGCTTGGGTGCAACCGTGGCGACTGGCGTATTCGGCGCGCACATGCTCGTCGAGCTCGTGAACGACGGTCCGGTCACGTTGATGTTGGAGGTGTGACCGCTCGCCGCAACGCGGCGTGGGACGGAAGCGTCATCGAACGTCTGTACGATGGCCGCGTCATGGCTGAGCCCACCATTGCGCCTCCCGTTGAAGGTCGCGCGCGCGGCGAGGACCTCCTCGCGGGGCTGAATCCCGTTCAACGTGATGCGGTGACTGCACCCGACGGGCCGTTGCTCGTCGTTGCCGGTGCAGGCTCGGGCAAGACCCGCGTGCTCACGCACCGGATCGCCTATTTGATCGCCGAGCGCAAGGTGTCGCCGTTCGGCCTGCTCGCGATCACGTTCACGAACAAGGCCGCCGGCGAGATGAAGGAGCGGGTGGCCGCGCTCGTCGGTCCGGTCGCCCATCGAATGTGGGTCAGCACGTTCCATTCCGCCTGTGCTCGCATCCTGCGGCGCGAGGCGCAGCACGTGGGGTTGCGCTCCTCGTTCTCGATCTACGACCAGTCCGACGCGGTCCGGCTCGTCGACTACGTGCGTCGTGACCTCAACCTCGATCCGAAGCGCTTCCCCCCGCGCCAGCTCCACGGCCGCATCTCAGCCCTGAAGAACGAGCTGATCGGCCCCGTGGAGGCGACCGACGCCGCGTTCACACCACCCGAGAGGCGACTGGCCGAGGTCTACACCGAGTACCAGCGCCGCCTCCTCGATGCGTCAGCCGTCGACTTCGACGACCTGCTCGCACTCGCCGTGCAGCTCTTCCGTGAGCACCCTGACGTGCTCGAGCGCTGGCGCGGCCGCTTCCACCACGTGCTCGTCGACGAGTTCCAGGACACGAACCTCGCGCAATGGGAGCTCGTACGCATGCTCGGCGAAGCGCACCGCAATGTCATGGTCGTAGGCGACCACGATCAAGCGGTGTATTCCTGGAGAGGGGCAGACGTTCGTAATCTCATGAAGTTCGAAGAGGTGTTTCCCGAAGCGACGATCATCCTCCTCGAGCAGAACTACCGATCGACGAGGGCGATCCTCGACGCCGCCAACGCGGTGATTGCCAACAACGTGGCGCGCATGCCCAAGCACCTGTGGACCGAGGAGATCGAGGGGGAGCTGCTCACGCGGTACCACGCCGAAGACGAGCACGACGAAGCCGCGTTCGTGGTCAACGAGATCACGCGACTGACGGAGAGCGAGGGCCATCGGTTCCGCGAGTGCGCGGTCTTCTACCGCACGAATGCACAGAGCCGCGTGATCGAGGAGCGGTTGGTGCGCGCCGGCGTGCCGTACCGGGTGGTGGGTGGCGTCAAGTTCTACGACCGTCGTGAGGTCAAGGACGCCCTTTCCTACCTGCGCGCACTCGTGAACCCCGACGACGAGGTGTCGTGGAAGCGCATCGTCAACACGCCCAAACGCGGCGTCGGCGACACCTCCATCGCCAAGGTCGATGCGTATGCCCAGGCCGGTGGCCTCACCTTCCGTGACGCGCTCCGAGAGGCGGCGGCCGCGGGCGTGAGTGGCCGGTCGCTCGGCGGCGTTCGCGACCTGCTCGACATCATGGGCGAGTTCGAGAAGATCGCCGCCGGCGGCGTGGCGCGCACGGTCGAGGCGATGCTCGAGCACACCGGGTATCTGGCCGAGCTCGAGTCCGAGCGCACGATCGAGGCTCAGGGGCGCATCGAGAACCTCCAGGAGCTCGTGGGGGTGTGCCGAGAGTTCGACGAAGCGCTCGACAGCGGCGACGTGTCGGGCCTCCCCGGCATCGCCGGCGTCGGCGCCGCGCTCGAAGCCGACGGCTCGGCGCACGCGTCCTTCGAGGCGCCACAAGGGCTCGCCCGCCTCCAGGCGTTCCTCGAGGCCATCTCGCTCGTCACCGACCTCGACACCGCGGAGAACGACCCGCACGTCGACGAGGGCGACACGAGCGCGGTCACGCTCATGACGCTGCACTCGGCCAAGGGCTTGGAGTTCCCCATCGTGTTCGTGACCGGGCTCGAGGATGGTGTGTTCCCGCATATCCGCAGCCTCGGCGACCCCGAGCAGCTCGAAGAGGAGCGACGCCTCTGCTACGTGGGCATCACGCGTGCCCGCGAGCGCCTCTACCTGTGCCACGCGTGGTGCCGCACGCTCTTCGGGAACACCGACTTCTACCCGCCGAGCCGGTTCCTCGCCGAGATCCCCGAAGAGCTCGTGAACTCGATCGGGGAAGAGCGCTCACGCGGCGGGCTCGGGCAGCACCGCGACGCGATCGTGGCGGCGGCGATGCGCTCGGGCAACGCAGCGCCCGCGGGCGCATCCACCAGCGGCGGCTCGATGGTTGGCCACGGCGCCGACGCGCTCGGCCTGAAGGTGGGCGACGATGTCGTGCACGACACGTTCGGCGAGGGCGTGATCCTCGACGTGGAGGGCCAGGGCGACCGCGCTGAGGCGACGATCAACTTCCGCGACCTCGGCGAGAAGCGTCTCCTTCTCGCGTGGGCCCCGCTCAGGAAGGGCTGAGCCCACGGTTCGGCGCAGGTGAGATCTTGCGGAAGTCGACGTACACCGAGCCCTTGGGCGAACCGTCACGCGGGCCGATCGTGACCTTGTAGCGGTCGAGGTTCTCGGAGCTCAGCTCCTGATCGTTGCAGTCGACGTAGGCGTCGCGCTGAGCCTTCCACTTGACCACGCAGTCCTTCGTGCCGGGCCGATCGAGGACGAGCGCCACGAGCTCGCCGTCTTCAACATCGAGCCAGTAGCCGTCGCCGCCGCTCGGGTTGGCGAAGTAGTACGGGCTCGCCTTCAGGATCTTCCGCTCCAGCGAGCGCTCCCGTCCGATGTACTGGGGTCCGTTGTCGCTGCTCTTGCGCAGCGTTGCGACCCAGAGCACACCACCGAAGAACACGGCCGCGATCACGAGGAAACTTCCCGTGATCAAGAGGAGCTGGCGGTCGGATCGGCTGGGCGGCACGTCTCGCATTCTTGTCGTTGCGAGCAGCCGAGCGTCCCTCGGAGAGGGCGGGCTCGGGTGACGAGTGGCCTTGCCGCTCGTCACCCACGAGACGGAGCCTGCGACGTCGACCATGGAGTTGGTCCCCGAGCCCGAGCGAGCGCGACCCTGATTAGGGTGACGGCCCGAGAGTCGCCGAAGGACCAAGCAAGGGGAAAGGGAAGGATCATGCGCCGGCGTTACCGCGTCGTCATCGCCAAGCCTGGGCTCGACGGGCACGACCGGGGCGCCAAGGTGATCGCCCGTGCGTTGCGCGACGCTGGCTTCGAAGTGATCTACACCGGCCTCTTCCAGACACCCGAGCAGGTTGCCGAAGCGACGCTCCAGGAGGATGCCGACGCGGTCGGACTGTCCGTGTTGTCGGGCGCACACCTCACGCTCTTCCCGAAGGTGGTGGAGCTGCTCCAGGAGCGCGGACGCGGCGACGTGCTGGTGTTCGGTGGCGGCATCATCCCCGACGATGATCAGACCGCGCTCCAAGCCGCGGGAGTCGCCCGCTTGTTCACCCCGGGCACGCAGCTCGACGAGATCACCACCTGGCTCGAACAGGCACTCGATGAGCGCGAGGCGAGTCTGACTGGTTGATTGAAGGTGAGCGACCGCGGCGCAGGTACCCTGCGCCGCAGCGAGCCGGGGCCTAGCGGCCCGGCGCCATGCGCCAGGAGCGGAAAATTGGACTTGTTCGAGTATCAAGGCAAGCAGCTGTTCGCGCGCTACGGGATCCCCGTTTCACCGGGTGAGGTGGCCCGCACGGCTGACGAGGCGGTCGCGGCCGCCGACCGCATCGGGTATCCGGTCGTGGTCAAGGCCCAGGTGCAGGTCGGGGGGCGCGGCAAGGCTGGCGGTATCAAGCTCGCGGCCGACGCCGACGAGTGCCGCACCCATGCGTCGAACATCCTCGGCATGGACCTCAAGGGTCACGTCGTCGAGATCGTCTGGATCGAGCAGGCGAGCGACATCAAGAGCGAGTACTACGCGTCGTTCACGCTCGACCGAGCCGCAAAGCTCCACCTCGGAATGCTCTCTGCCCAGGGCGGCATCGACATCGAGCAAGTCGCCAAGGACAGTCCTGACGCCATCGCGCGACTCCACGTCGACCCGGTGGACGGCCTCGACGAAGCGCGGTGTCGCGAGTGGGTGGCCGAGGCGGGGCTCGACACCGAGGCGAACGACGGCGCCGTCGAGCTCCTCCTGAAGCTGTGGCACTGCTACGTGGATGCCGACGCCGACCTTGCCGAAGTGAACCCACTCATTCTCAAGCCCGATGGGACGGTGCACGCGCTCGACGCCAAGGTCACGCTCGACGACAACTCCGTGTTCCGCCACCCCGAGTACAAGGAGTACGACGCCACCCAGGTGCGTGACGAGCGCGAACGCGCCGCGCACGACAAGGGCCTTCAGTACGTGGGGCTCGAGGGCTACGTCGGCATCATCGCCAACGGCGCCGGGTTGGCGATGAGCACCGTCGACATCGTGAGCCAGGTCGGTGGCAAGCCCGCCAACTTCCTGGACATCGGCGGCGGCGCCAACGCCGAGGTCATGACGGGCGCACTCGAGGTGATCAACAACGACCCCGACGTGCGCTCGATCTTCATCAACATCTTCGGCGGCATCACGAAGGGCGAAGAGGTGGCCAACGGGATCGTCGCCGCGCTCGAGCGGGTGGCCATCGATGCGCCGATCGTCATCCGCCTCGACGGCACCAACGCCGACGAGGGCAGGAAGATCCTCGAGTCACACCTGTCCGAGTCGCTCCAGATCCAGCCGACGATGGTCGACGCGGCCCGCCGGGTCGTGGAGCTGGCCCAAGCGAGGCCGAGGTGAGCGCCAGCGGCGCAGGTACCCTGCGCCCAAAGCAGCGAGCCGGCCGCCGAGGTGGGGTGGAGCGGCCCGGCGCGTTCGCGCCGAGAGCGGGAGAGGGGAAGTAGTCGTGGCCATCCTTGTGGACGAGACCACGAAGGTCGTCTACCAGGGCCTCACGGGTTCACAAGGCAGTTTCTACGGACAGCTCAACCGCGACTACGGCACCCAGGTGGTCGCGGGCACCAACCCGAAGAAAGCCGGCACCGACGTCGACGGCATCCCGATCTTCGCGACCGTTGCGGAGGCGGTGAAGGCGACCGGCGCAAACGTGTCGTGCGTGTTCATCCCGGCGCCGGGCGTGAAGGACGCCGTGATGGACGCGGCCGCGGGCGGCGTCGAGCTGATCGTGGTGATCACCGAGGGCGTGCCCGCGCACGACGAAGCGTGGTTCTACAACAAGCTCCGGCGCGACCACCCGAACGTGCAGCTGCTCGGGCCCAACTGCCCAGGGATCATCAGTCCGGGCAAGTGCAACATCGGGATCACCGCCGGGCACATCGCCAAGGAGGGCGGGCCGGTCGGCATCGTGAGTCGATCGGGCACGCTCACCTACCAGGCCCTCTACGAGCTCAAGACCAACGACATCGGCGTCACCACGTGCGTCGGCATCGGCGGCGACCCGGTGCCGGGCACGAGCTTCATCGACTGCCTGCGCGCCTTCGAGGCCGATCCAGAGACGAAGGCCGTGATGATGATCGGTGAGATCGGTGGCTCGGCCGAGGAGGAAGCGGCCGCGTTCATCAAGGCCGAGATGAGCAAGCCGGTGGTCACCTACATCGCGGGCGTCACCGCGCCGCCCGGTAAGAAGATGGGCCACGCGGGCGCCATCGTGTCGGGAGGCAAGGGCACTGCGGCGGCGAAGATGGATGCGCTCGAGGACGCCGGTGCCCTGGTGGCGCTCAATCCCACCGAAGCGGGCGAGAAGATGGTCGGGGTCGTCGCCAAGCTCTAGGCCGAGCGACGACCCCTCCGCATCTCCAGGTTCGGGCGCTAGCCGGTCGTCCCGGCGTCCACGTTCCCGTCGACGTACTCGTTCAGCCGCGGCGCGGCGTACCAGGCGAGTCCGCCCAGACCCAGCGCCATGGCCGCGAACATCCCGGCAAGGCCAAGGTTGCTGTTCGCGACGTCAGCCGAGACGATGGTGAGTCCGATCACGATGAGGATCACGCCGATCCACGTCGAGAACCGTCGATCCGTTCCCCACCCACCGACGAGGCCCACGAGTAGCCCGGCGAGCGCCAACAAGAGCCCGCCCACGATCGCGTCCTCTCTGACAGCGAGGACGACAGATCCCGAGATCGTGGCGACCAGTCCCGCGAAGATGAATGGCGTTGCCGCACCGGCGAGCTTCTTGCGATCGAGCGCCGCTGCCGCGCCGAGGTACACGAGCCCGATGATCATCGCAGCGACACCGGTCTCGCTGGTGTTGTCACCTGCGTCCGCGGACCCGTCGATGAACGGCGTGCCCGAACCGCCGAGCGGCGACTCCGAGGACGTCACCTCTCCCTGGAAGGGGAGGGCGCCGTTGCCGTTGTCGATCTCCCAGACGATCCACGAGAACAGCAGCAGGAGCACGAGGCCCAGCAGGATGCCGCGGCCCTTCGTCCACAGGACCGTATAGAGGACCGCGTAGCTGACGATGGTGACCGCATAGAAGATGCGGAGATCGCCTTCGCCGCTGCCTCCGTCGCTGAACAACACGTAGTTCCACAGCAGCGGGACGGCGAACACGATCAGCGTCACCGCGCCGGTGCGGACCGGTCCGGAGATCTGCGCGCCGACGACGGTGCCGATCACGAGCAGCGCAACACTGAAGAGGATGCCCGGCAAGGTCGGGTCGTCGCTCGTGACCTCCGTGATCAATGAAGCGGTAGCGAAGACGATGAACGCCCCCGCACCGGCGCCGAGCACATGCGCAAAGCCTGGCTCGGGACGACGTTGACTCCGCCAACCGAGCTTCTCGAAGAAGCCGGTCGAGGTGGAGATGACTGAGCTCATTCAGACCCCCTCTTGGTCGAAGCGGCAGATTGGTCCGCCGCTGACTACTTCGTCAACACGGCTGGCAACCGCGCCGTGACGCGGAGCGGCCCCCGCCGAAGCGGGGGCCGCTCGAGTGCGTGTGAAAGCTGCCTACGCAGCCGGCGGCCGCGGCGGCACTGCGCCACCACCAGCCTTCTCTTCTTGGAACTTCAGGTAGCCACCGAGCGCAAGACCCACCGCGGCGACGAAGCTCACGAAGAGGCCGATCGCCCGATCGAAGGCCTCGTCGAAACCAAAGGCGCCGGGTACGTCGATGAGCCGGATGGTGAGGAACAGGAGCGCAACGACGCCAAGACCCAGATGGATCTGACCCCACGTGACGCTCCCGGGCGCATCCACGTTCATGTTTCCGAACTTGGAAGCAAGGATCTGCCCCACCATCACGATGCCGACCAGCACTGCGAGCCAGCCGAGCGTGGTGTCCCAGCCGTTAATGCCCGGGTCGAAGCCCTGAGTGTCGATGGCGTCATCGACCTTGTACCACTTGAAGAACGAGAAGATGAGCAGGACGATCCCGCTGACGCAGATGAGCTGCTCGCCGCGGGAAAGCTTCTTGATATCTACAGCCATTCAGTTGCCTCCGAACGACAGTCAATTGAGGGCGCGACCGCCGTTCGGGCGCCCGGTGGCAGCCCACCACGGATTCGTCCTCGATGCAAGGACCAAGGACTGACCGCGCCCGACTTCGCGGGCCTGAGAGTGGTTACAACCCGTCCGATATTGTCCGCTCCATGCGGCGGCTCGGAGTGCTCGCGTCCGGGAGCGGGACGATCCTCCAGGCCCTGCTCGACGCCGGGCTCCCCGTGGCCGTCACCGTGGTCGACCGAGAATGCGCCGCGGTGGGGCGCGCCGAAGCGGCCGGTGTGGCCGTCGAGCTCGTAGAGCGAGAGTCGTTTGCCGCCGACTTCGACCGTGACGGCTACACCCATCGCGTGGTCGACGCGCTGAAGCGCCATGAGGTGGATCTTGTGGCGATGGCCGGCTTCGGCACGATCCTGTCGCAAGAGATTCACGACGCGTATCCGTCACGCATCCTCAACACCCACCCGTCGTTGCTCCCTGCATTCAAAGGCTGGCACGCGGTGCGCGACGCACTCTCGGCGGGTATCGACATGACCGGTTGCACGGTGCACCTTGCGACGCTCGAAGTCGACGAGGGCCCGATCCTCGCCCAGGTTGAGGTACCGGTCTTGCCCGACGACACCGAGGAGTCGCTGCACGAGCGCATCAAGGAAGTGGAGCGCACGCTGTACCCACAAGTGATCCGCGAACAGCTCGAGGCAGCGTCGTGACGCGCCGGGCGCTGCTGTCGGTATACGACAAGACGGGTCTGGCCGACCTCGCGCGCGGGCTGCACGAGCTCGGGTTTGCGCTCGTGGCGTCGGGTGCCACGGGGGCCACGATCGCCGAAGCGGGAGTGCCGGTGACGGCGGTCGCTGACGTGACCAGCTCGCCCGAGATGCTCGAGCACCGGGTGGTCACGCTGCACCCGAAGATCCACGGCGGCATCCTCGCCGACCGCGGGAAGGAGTCACACCGGGCCGATCTCGAGACGCACGGCATCGAGCCGTTCGATCTCGTGGTCTCGAACCTCTATCCGTTCGAGGAACGCCCTGACATCGAGACGATCGACATCGGCGGACCGGCGATGGTGAGGGCCGCGGCGAAGAACCACGCCTGGGTCGGCGTGGTCACGAGCCCTGAGCAGTACGACGGCGTGCTCGAGGAGCTCCGCACGAACGGAGGCGAGCTCTCGATCGACACGAGGCGGGCGCTCGCGCTCGAGGCGTTCGCCCGCACGGCCGCGTACGACGCGGCCATCGTCCATTGGCTCGAGGGCGACGATCTCCTCCCGGGTCATCTCGTGCTCTCGCTCGAACGCACCGACGACGAGCTGCGCTACGGCGAGAACCCACACCAGCAAGGTGCGCGCTATCGCCTCACCGGCACGACTAGCTGGTGGGACGGCGTGCACCAGCACGCGGGTCTCGCGCTCTCGTACCTGAACTTCTACGACACCGACGCCGCGTGGCGGTTGGTACACGATCTCGGGGGTGAGCCGGCGTGCGCCATCATCAAGCACGCCAATCCGTGCGGCGTCGCGGTTGCCGATGACCTCGCGACCGCGTACCAGCGCGCGCTCGAGGGCGACGAGCGCTCCGCGTTCGGTGGGATCGTGGCGCTGAACCGCCCGCTCGATGCGGCCACCGCGGAGCTCATGGTCGCCGGGCCGCAGGCCGACGTCGTGATCTTCCCTGCCCACGACCAGGGCACCGTCGAGGCGCTCGTCGCAAAGCGCAAGAACACGAGAATCCTGGAAGCGCCGGCCCCGGAGCCGCTGGAGCGAGACGTGCGCCAGATCTCCGGTGGCTTCCTCCTGCAGGAGCCGCACCGCTTCGTGGCCGGCCGCGACGACTGGCGCGTGGTCACCAAGGTCGCGCCCACCGACGCGCAGTGGCGAGACGTGGAGCTGGCCTGGCGGATCTGCGGCCACGTGAAGTCCAACTCCATCGTGCTGGTCAAGGACGGCCAAGCCGTCGGCATCGGCGCCGGCCAGCAGAACCGGGTCGAAGCGGGGGAGATCGCGGCGAAGAAGGCGGCGGGCCGAGCCACAGGCGGCGCGTGCGCGAGCGACGCGTTCTACCCGTTCCCCGATGGCATCGAGGCTGCGGCCGCGGCCGGCGTCGCGGTGGTCATCCAGCCCGGAGGGGCCATGCGCGACGAGCCCAACATCGAACGCGCCGACGAGCTTGGTCTCGCCATGGTCTTCACCGGCGAGCGCCACTTTCTCCACTGATGGGCCGCATGCTGCCGGGTCAGCCGGTCGCCGACGCGATGTTCGAGTCGCTGGTGCCTCGGATCGAGAAGCTTGTCGACCGAGGCTTCACACCGGGGCTGGGAACGATCATCGTCGGCGACGAGTCCGCGAGCGTCCGCTACGTCGACATGAAGAACAAGAAGGCAGTCGAGCTGGGCTGTCATTCGCGGAGCGAGCACCTTCCCGAGAGCACGAGCCAGGCCGAGCTGCTCGCGGTGATCCGCGATTTCAACGAGGATCCAGCGGTCGACGCCATGCTCGTGCAGCACCCGACGCCGCCGCAGCTCGACTACGACGCCGCGCTCCTGGCCATCGACCCCGACAAGGATGTCGACGGCATGCACCCGCTCAACATGGGGCGGCTCGCACTCGGCATGCCGGGCCCGGTGCCATGCACACCCGCCGGCATCGAGGCATTGCTCGCGCACTACGACATCCCCGTCTCGGGGCGGGGGGTCTGCATCCTCGGTCGTGGCTACACGCTCGGTCGACCACTCGCGTTGTTGTTGTCGCAGAAGCGACCGACGGCCAACGCCGCCGTCACCGTGGTCCACACCGGCGTGCCGGATTGGCCGGAGTACACGCGTCGCGCGGAGATCGTGATCGCCGCAGCGGGTGTGCCCGGGATCCTCCAGCCTGAGCACATCACGCCAGGGGTTGTGGTGGTGGGGGGCGGTGTTCGTTACGAGGGCAAGAAGCTGTTGCCCGACGTGGACGAAGCCTGCGAGGAGGTTGCCGGCGCGATCACCCCGCGCGTCGGCGGTGTCGGACCGACGACCATCGCGATGCTGTTCAAGAACGCCATCGAGGCCGCCGAGAGGCGGGCGGGATGAGCGCCCCGGCCGTCCCGCCGGTCGTCGATGCGTGCCCGCTGTGCGAGACCAGCGTTACCAGCGCCGAGTCACGCTGTCCGGTGTGCGGCTTCGACCTCGCCGGCGTCGGCGACCGGCCGGTGTTCACGAAGCCACTGTTCTGGTGGACCGCGATGGGCTTTCTCGTCGTCTACCTCGTTACGCTCGCGATCGTCGCCGCAACGCGTTAGGTGGGCGCGGCGAACGAGCGGAGCGAGCGAGTGCGAGGTGGGTTGATGTCCGAGAAGATCACCCTGGTCGACGGGGTGCTGCACGTGCCGGACGATCCGATCATCCCCTTCATCGAGGGGGACGGCACCGGCGTCGACATCTGGCCCGCGTCGAAGCTGGTGCTCGACGCCGCCGCGAAGAAGCACGGCAAGACGATCGAATGGAAAGAGGTGCTCGCGGGCCAGAAGGCGTTCGACAACACCGGCGACTGGCTGCCCGAGGAGACGGTTCAGGCGTTCCGTGACCACCTGATCGGGATCAAGGGCCCGCTCACCACGCCAGTCGGTGGCGGGATCCGCAGCCTCAACGTCGCGCTGCGCCAGATCATGGACCTGTACGTGTGCTTGCGCCCGGTGCGCTGGTTCACCGGCGTGCCGTCGCCCGTGAAGCACCCCGAGAAGGTCGACATGGTGATCTTCCGGGAGAACACCGAAGACATCTACGCCGGACTCGAGGTCGAAGAGGGCACACGCGAGGCGAAGAAGCTGATCGGGATGCTCAAGGAAGCGTTCGGGTGGGAGATCAAGCCCGACTCCGGCGTCGGCATCAAGCCGGTCTCCGAGAGCGGCTCGAAGCGACTCATCCGCGCCGCGATCCAGTACGCGGTCAAGCGCAACCGCAAGAGCGTCAACCTCGTGCACAAGGGCAACATCATGAAGTTCACCGAAGGCGCGTTCCGTGAATGGGGCTACGAGCTCACGCGCGACGAGTTCTCGGATGTCGCCGTTGGGTGGGACGACTGCGGCGGTGATCCAGGCGACAAGATCCTCGTGAAGGACTCGATCGCCGACATCACGCTCCAGCAAGTGCTCACTCGCCCCGACGAGTTCGACGTGATCGCCACCCTCAACCTGAACGGCGACTACCTCTCCGACGCGCTCGCCGCGCAGGTCGGTGGCATCGGCATCGCACCGGGCGGGAACATCAACTACGTGACCGGACACGGCGTGTTCGAGGCCACGCACGGGACCGCACCGAAGTACGCGGGCCAGGACAAGGTGAACCCCGGTTCGGTGATCCTCTCCGGCGTCATGATGTTCGAGCACCTCGGTTGGCAAGACGCCGCCGACGACATCGTGCGCGGCATCGAAGCGACGATCGCCGACAAGATCGTCACCTACGACTTCGCCCGCCTCATGGACGGCGCCAAAGAGGTCAAGACCTCCGAGTTCGCCGCCGCCATCGTCGAACGGCTGTGAAGCGAGCGGCCGCGCTGCAGGTACCCTGCGGCGCTGCGAGCGGGGCCCGAGCGGCCCGGCGCAGGCGGCGGCTTTGCCGACCGCCGGAGCGCGGAGTCGTCGCTCGCGACGACGACCAATGGAGGCGCGAAGCGCCAAGAGCGGGAATTTAGGTGCCATGCTCCTCGCCGAGCTGAACGTTCGGCATACACGGCGGCACATGCCCACTCGACGGGTTGCGCTCGACAGCATGTACCTGCCGACGAATGGTCCCGCGTACGGCGGCGTGCTGTTGGGTGCCGTGGTCGTTGAGCACGTCGGCGCGCTCGACGAAGACCAGCAGGAGATGCTCCCGCGGCTCCTGCACGACGCCCGCGCCGGGTTGCACGTGCCGCGCATCGCGATGCGCTACCGACTCCAGATCGATACACACGGTCTCGACCGGTCGCGCCACCGGATCATCGGCGAGGAGCTCACCGGCGGTGCGCGCCAGGTTGTGATCGAGCTCGACTGCCACGGGCGTGCCGCGCCGCAGGTGATCGGCGCGGTGATGGCCGCGGCCGCCCTCCCGGAATTGACTCGCGCGGCGGCGGTGCGCGCCATCGAGGCCGCCTTGCGCTCCGGCAGTCTCCCCGAGGGCTTCGTGATTCGCCGACTCCTCGAAGGCGTGCCCGGCCTCGCACCGTTCGCTCCGGGCATGCGGCCGACTCCATCTGCCAATGGTGACGATCGGTGGCGCGGCGTACCTGCCGAGCGACGCTGGGCGATGGAGGTGCTCGGTCTCAAGGCCGACATGGTCGTGGAGCGCGACGACGTGCAGGCGCGCTTCCGCCGCCTTGCTCGCCTCGCTCACCCCGACCACGGAGCGTCGTCCGATGGCGCGGCCGAGCGGCTCGCCGAGCTGGCCGAGGCGCGTAGCTTGCTGCTCGACCTGGAAACGGTCGACTCGGCGGCGCGCCGGTAGTCCTCTTTGCCCGCGCTCGGCGCTAGGCGCCGGGCCGCTCCTCCCTACCTCGGCGAACGCCTCCCTGCGGCGCAGGGTACCTGCGCCGCTTCGGTAGCCTCAGGCGCTCATGACGAAGTCACCGGTCCACGTCACAGTGACGGGCGCGGCGGGCCAGATCGGGTACGCGCTCGTGCACCAGGTTGCCAACGGCACGCTGCTCGGACCCGACCAGCCGGTCGTCCTGCGCCTGCTCGAGATTGAGGCGGTCATGAAGTCGCTCGAGGGCGTCGTCATGGAGCTCGAAGATGGCGCGCACCCGTTGCTCGAGGGCATCGTGGCCACGTCCGACTTGAAACAGGCGTTCGACGGCACGTCGTGGTGCCTGCTCGTCGGTTCGATCCCTCGCAAGGCGGGCATGGAGCGCCGCGACCTGCTGTCGATCAACGGCGGCATCTTCAAGCCGCAAGGTGAGGCCATCAACGCGAACGCAGCCGAAGACGTGCGGGTGCTCGTCGTGGGCAACCCGTGCAACACGAACTGCCTGATCGCGCGCACGAACGCGCCCGACGTGCCCGACGACCGTTGGTTCGCGATGACCCGTCTCGACGAAAACCGGGCCAAGACCCAGCTGGCGCGCAAGGCGGGCGTCAAGGTGCGCGACGTCTCGAACCTCGCGATCTGGGGCAACCACTCGAACACCCAGTTCCCCGACTTCACGCACGCAAAGATCGAAGGCAAGTCGGCGACCGACGTGATCACCGATCGAGCGTGGCTGGAGACCGAGTTCATCGACACGATCCAAAAGCGCGGCGCCGCGGTGATCGAAGCGCGCGGCGCGTCATCGGCGGCGTCGGCCGCGCATGCCGCGGTTGAGTCGGTGCAGAGCATCTGGCAGAAGACTCCCAAGGGCGACTGGCACTCGCTCGCCGTGGTCAGCAACGGTGAGTACGGCGCGCCCGAGGGCTTGCAGTTCGGCTTCCCAGTCCGCACCGACGGCAAGACGTGGGAGATCGTCGAGGGCCTGGAGCACGACGACTTCGCCCGCGCCAAGATCGCGGTGACGACCGAAGAGCTGGTCGGCGAGCGCGAAGAGGTCAAAGACCTGCTTCCCGCTCTCGGCGCTTAGCGCCGGGCCGCTCCACTTCACCTCGGCGACCGCTCGCTACGCCGCAGGGTACCTGCGGCGCGGGCGCTCGCTTGCTCGGCTGGCGAGCCTTAGCCCTTGGCTTCTTTGGCCTCGCCCTTGGCTTCGGCCTTCGGTGCCGCTTTCTCCGGCGCGCTGAGCCCGAGCTCGGACCGCAGCTCGCTGAGCCGCGCACCCGCCTCTGCACTCATCTGTGCCTGCTCGACCTCGAGCATCTTCGTGTCGACGGATGCGCCGGTGAGGTCGGACGTGGCTTGGGCTTTGGAGAGACGCTTCTCGATCTTGTCCCGCACCTGCTCGAAGGTCGGCACGTCTTCGCCGACCTGCTCGTTGAGCGTGGCCATCGCCTTGTTCATCTGCTCCTGCATCTTCGCCTGATCGAGCTGGCTGAGGAGCTTCTCGCGCTCGGCAAGCTTCTTCTGGAGCACCGACGAGTTCTGCGTGACCATCTGCTTGGCCTTCTCTGACGCCTGCGTGGCATCGAGGAGACCCTTCTTCAGCGTCTCGATCTCGGCTTCGAGGTTGATGATCTTGTTGGCGAACGACTCGGCCGCCGTGTTGAAGCTCACCGACTTGTCGGCGTTGCCAGCGCGCATTTCCTGATCTGAGAGCAGGAGCGCCTGGCGCGCCGACTTGTTCGCCTTCTCGTACTCCTCGATGGCGCGGTCGAGCTTGAGCTGGAGCTGCTTCTGG
This sequence comes from Acidimicrobiia bacterium, assembly GCA_040881685.1. Taxonomy (NCBI): domain Bacteria; kingdom Bacillati; phylum Actinomycetota; class Acidimicrobiia; species Acidimicrobiia bacterium. The sequence goes on from JBBECS010000047.1 coordinate 49,254, forward strand.
TTGGCGATGACGTTCGCGGCCGACTCGGTCAGCTTGCGGTGCTGATCACGTGCCTCGGTGATCGCCTGCTCGAGCTGGACCTTCGGGTCCGCTTTCTCCTCGAACGCCAAGCCCAGCTTCGCGCCCAGGTACTTCCACCACTTCTTGATCGTCTTCCACATGAGGCCGCAGGCTAGTTGGGCATGGAGGGAGGTTCTACCCGCTCCATTGGTCGTCGTCGCAGGCGACGACTCCTGCTTCGGCGGTCGGCAAAGCCGCCGCCTACGCGCTCGCCCCTGCTGCCTGGGCGGTGCCGCCGGCCTCATCGAGCGCGACCCGCAGCGACTCCATCTCGCTCACGACCTCCTCGACCTGGTCGCCGAGGCCGCCGAGCTCGCCCACGTCCTCGGCCCGGATCGAGAGCTCGACCGCCCGGGCGACGGCCTCGTCGAGGCGCGCGTTCAGCAGCTTGATGCGGTCCTGCGCATCCTCGGCGACATCGATGAGCCGGTCGGCCGTGTCCACCTGCGCCTGGAGCGCCTTGACGGTGCTCTGCTGCACCTCGTTGCGCGACTCGCCCTGCTTGGCCTCCTCCAGGTCCTTGCGGGCGCCGAGCACGTCGAGGTTGCCGATGGCGTCGACCAGCGCGTCGGCGCGGCGCGCGACCCGCCAGCACTCATCGACCCCGGCGTCGATGCGCTCACCGATCTCGACGAGGCGCAGACGCAACGGGCCTTCGTTGGCCGCGGCCACCGCCTTGCGGTAGCGGCGCTGCGCGTCGAGCGCGTCGCGCACGAACCCGCGCCATGGGTCGGAGATGCTCATCGGATCGATGTGCTCACCGCCCGCCCGGCGAGGCAGGAGGGTTGCCACCCGCACGAGCCATGCTGCGGCCGCGATCCCCACGACCGGCAGCGCCGCGAGCCCGGCCAGGATGCCGGCCGCCGCTCCCGCACCTGCGAGCAGGATCGCCGACGGCGCGGTGATCGCGCCGGCGGTCCTCCGGTTCCTCCAGTGCTCAGGCATTGCGTCGACGATCCCCATCAGCATCGACCCATCAGAAGTTGCTGACCACCGCGTTGAACACGTTGATGATCGTGGCCGGGTCGACCGCCGAGTACGACGCCGCGTTCGTGGCTTCGGCGATGCGCCCGAGCGTGGCTTCGTCGGCGTCACCGCCATATGCGATCGGGAAGACCCTCACCGGGGTGCTGCTCTCGCCCTCGTTCTCGCTGCGCAGGAATTTCAGCAAACCCTGGAGATCGTTGTTGCGATCGTCTTCGTTGCGTCCGTCGCTCAGCAAGACGACCGCGTTGATCCGGGTCTCGTCGAACTCGTCGACCATGCGCTCGTACGAGTCGCGCGTCACCGTGTACAGCGGTGTGCCTTGTGTGGGCACGAGGCCCCGGATGTTGCGCTCGAGCGCGTCGAGGTTTTCCGAGACGGGACCGATCGGCACCAGGTCGAGGTAGTCGGTGGGCTCCTCCTCGGAGATCTCGGTGGAGAACACCCGCAGCCCAACCTCGTCGTCCGGGTTGAACTCCTCGAGCGCCGCGATCGCCGCGCGCTTGGCGAGATCGAGCTTCGTGGCACCGGTGCGCGGGTCGGCTTCGTCCCCCATCGATCCCGACACGTCGATCACGAGCAGCACGCGCGCCTTCTTGCGCACGTTGTTCCATTCGTCGATCACACCCGTGAGGACCGAAGGGCTCGGCACTTCGAGCGTCGTCTGGGGCTGCTCGGGGTCGAGGCCGTTCGCGGCGGTGATCGGCTTGCCGATGGCCACCGACGGGTTGCCGGGCCGGAACCCGAACTTCAGCACACGCTCCTGGTTGCGCGCCTCGGTGACGAACGACGCGAACTTGCGTGCCGCCGCGGCTTCACGACTCGAGACCCACGGGGCGTCGAGCACCATCAGTGGGTTGTCGGAGAAGAGCGTCCCTTCCTTGGGGTAGATCGCCACGAGCGGGACGCGCGGCTTGCGGGGCTTTTCGCCGGGATCGAGGATCCCGTCGGGGTCGCCGCGGTTGTAGTCGACCACCGACTTCTCCTCGACCGCGACCGCCGACGCGTAGCCGAACGGGTCGCCCCGGCGATCGGATCGGTAGAGGTTGTTGAGGAACGTGAGCGTGGTGTCGCCGTAGTGCACGACGGCTGACTCCACGGCTCGTGAGTAGGCCTCGACTTCGGGGCGCTGGAGGTCTTCGAGAGTGAGGTCGCGCGTCTTGCCGGTCGCGGCGTAATACTGCGCGACAGTCTCGGCGAGGCCGCTGGTGGAGAAGTTGGGGTTCGTCTTGCCGAACCGGAACGGACCCCATTCGGGGTGTCCCTTCCCGGCCCAACCGGCTGGATCTTGCGCCAATGCCAGCACGTCTTCGAAGCCGAGCGGGGTGTCGGGATACCCGAGCGCCTCGGCCATCGGCTCGGGCATCGCGATGACGAGCGGCGTGAGCATGAACGACTTGCCCGGCGTGGGTACGTACGGCTCCTTCCCGGCGTCGACGCGGCGCTGGTCGAGGACGCCGGCCCAGGTGCTCGCTGCGGGCGACCAGATCACCGGGCGCGGCCCGTTCTTCGCCGGCTTCGGCCAGTCGGCCGCGAGCAGGGTGGCGGCGGCGCCCGACGACTGGCGCTGTACGCGCACTTCGATGCACTGCCCATCGATCTTGGCCGCGTCGGATCCGGCGAAGCGCTCGCCGAGCTCGGTGAGCAGCGTGAGCTTCTCCGGCGACGACGCGATGTCGACGGTGACGCACCCGCCCGCGGCGGCGGGTGACGCACCGAGCGCGAGCGTGCCCGCGGTCAGAGTCGCGACGAGCGCGCCGCTGGTTCGCCGCTTCGAGATCATCCGGTCACCTCGCGCCAGGTCTGGAGGAGTGCGACGAGCGCACCCGAATCGGGAAGGTTGGACCGCCCCTGGAGTGTCGGCTTGTCGCCCTCGCTGTCGGAACGGAAACCGACGTTGGTGAGTGCGTCGTGGCCGTCGTCACCGGTGACGATGTCGGCGAGGTCGGAGCTCCCGCCGACGAACGGTGCGAACACGACATCGACCGTAGCCACGGGGGCAGGGTAGAGCAGCCGCAGTGATTCCTGTCGGTCGCGCGACGCCGGCGTCCGCTCGACGACCGCCTCGGTGGTGGCAACCATGTCATATCTCGCGGGCCCGAACGACAGCATGTGCTCGTACGCATCGGCGTCCAGCTCGGCGGCCCGCTCGACGCGGGCGAACCAGTCGAGGAACGCGTCCTCCTCGAAGTCGTCGCGAGAGAGATCCGAGCGATCGAAGAACTGCGCGGCGGCTTGCCCGATGATCGCGAGACCTTCGCCGGTCGCCTCGGGGTCGGCGTGCCCAGGCTTGACGTCACCCCACGCGGCTTCACCGCCGATGGACTGCCAGCGAGTCCCGGCGACATCACCGAGGCACCGCCACGTGATCTCCCCGCAATGACTCTCGAGCACCTCGGCTCGATCGTCCCAGATCGCCAGCAGCAATGGCGACCGCGCAATCGCCGGCGACGAATCTTCCAGGAGCGGCGCAAGCGACGAACGGACTCGCGCTTCGCGCACGATCTCGGCGTTCGGCTCAAAGGTCAGCCACCCGTCATACGGAAGAGAGGAGGTGGTATCGGCACTCGTAGAGAGCGTGCCCGTCGAGACTCCGGCCGGTTCGAGCACGATCTCGACGTCCGCGTTGCGCGCCAGCTCGTCGCACGCCGCCGCGAGCTCCGTCGCACACAGCACCACCGGCGTGCCGCTGCCGTTCGAGCCGCCGCTGTCGTCGTCGATCCACCAGGACCGCGCGCCGAGCGCGAATCCGACCATCGCCAGCGCCCCGAGCAGGGCCAGCAGTCGTCTCACCTTTCCCGCTCTTGGCACCTGCGGCGCCGGGTCGCTTGGGCCCCGCCTCGGGCGCCGCACGATACGTGCGGCGCTGGTCCTCGCCTCACTCCGTGCTGGCCGGGCTGGGGACGTCGGCCGCAGTCAGGGTGGTGAGCTGCTTGTCGGTCGGGTTCTTCACGTCGACCACACGGCTCGCTTGATGCGTGACGCAGTCTTCGAACAGGTTGCGCGCCGTGCGACCGTTCCCGAACGTGGCGTCGCGCGGCTGCGCCGCGAACCAGGTTTTCACAGCGGCGCGGGCACTCTTGTCGAGCTTGTAGTGGCTCTGCTCGCCGATCGACTCGAAGATCGCCATGAGCTCGTCGTCGCTGTAGTCGGGGAAGTCGATCTGCTTGTTGAAGCGCGATCGGATGCCGGGGTTCGACTCGACGAACTTCTTCATCGGCTCCGTGTACCCGGCCACGATGACGATGAGATCGGCGCGGTCGTCTTCCATCCGTTTTAGCAGAGTCGCGACGGCTTCGGCTCCGAAGTCCTGCTCGCTCTCGGTGACGAGCGCGTACGCCTCGTCGATGAAGAGCACGCCACCCTTGGCCTCGTCACACGCCTTGTTGACCTTGGGCGCGGTCTGGCCCACGTAGCCGGCGACGAGACCCGAGCGATCCGTCTCGAGCAGGTGGCCCTTCGACACCACCTTGAGCACCTTGTAGAAGCGCGCCAGCAAGCGCGCCACCGTCGTCTTGCCGGTGCCGGGGTTGCCGAGGAACACGAGGTGCAGGCTGCGGTCCACGACGGGGAGCTTGCGCTCGCGCCGCATGTTCTCGACGCGCACGAGGTTGATGAGCAGTCGCACTTCGGTCTTGACCGCTTTCAGTCCGACGAGCTTGTCGAGCTCTGCGAGAAGGTCTTCGAGCGTCTCGACTGGTTGCTCTTTGCCGGCATCACCCGGTTCGGGACCGGAGTCTGCAGGGCGCTCGATGTCGGCTGCCTTGATGCGCCGCAACATCATCGAGCGCAACGTGTCCACGGCCAGCAGCTCCTCGCGCGTTGGCGTGGTGTCGATCGCGCAGACCGCGTGCGCGACGCGCATGGCGTTGTCGTAATAGCGCCACGCGTAAGCCGTCTTCGCCTTGGCGTCTGCTGTCACGATCGTCTCGAACAGCGGCGACGGGGTGATCGGGAAGCCCCGGTGCTGGCGAATCGCGGGGCTGTCACGCAACGACTCGGGTGTGGCGCCGCGCAGCGACTCGAACCACGATGACAGGGCGACCGTGAACGACCGCAGCTCGGCGTCGCTCGGGTGGCCGTCGGAGGTGATGACGCTGGCCGCGATGGCCTGTACCTCGAGCGCGGCGTCTCGCTCGAGCGCGCCCCGGTCGACGGTGGTCCCCCCGCCCCGGAGGGCGGCGAGCACGTCGGTCAGCTCGGTGACGAAGGCTCTGACCGGCTCGTCGAGGAGGCCGGTACTGGGGCTGGGCTCTGGCACCCCGACATCCTCGCATTCAGCCAGCCGGAGAGGACCGCCACGAGGCGGTCGGGGTCCTCGAGCTGTGGGGCGTGGCCGACGCCGTCGAGCACGCGGAGCTCGACATGGTCGTTGCGGGTCGCGGCCTCGCGTGCGGCGACCAGGCTCACGAGGCGGTCGTGCTCGCCGTGCACGAGGAGCATCGGGCACTCCACCGCCGCGGCGAGGTCCTCGTTGATGCCGCGGGCCAGGTACAGCAGCAAGGTTCGCGCCGCTTCGGCGTACGCACCCGCGGCCTCCGGGTAGCCGTACCGCTCGGCCGCGAGCGCGATGAGGCGGCGTCGCAGGTCGGGGTCGAGGCGACCCGTGTCGTGCAAGCTCCACGACAAGGTCGCGTCGACCAGGCGTTCCGGACCGAGCATGCGGGCGCGGGTGCGCACGACTCGACCGCCGAGCGAAGACACCATCACCGGCGCGAAGCGCGCGAGCCGGAGGAAGTCGACCACGCTGGGCCGTGGGTGTGGGAGCGCGGGATCGACCAGCACGAGGCTGGTGACGAGATCGGGACGCCGGGCGGCGACCCCGATCGCGATCGATGCCCCCATCGAGTTGCCGACCGCGACCGATGGACCCTGGACCTCGAGGAGCGCGGTTACAAGCTGGCGGTTGGACGCGATCGACGCCGAGCGTTCCGGCGCGCGCGTTCGTCCGAAGCCGATGAGATCGACGGCGGTGACCGGCGCACCAAGGGCGTCGGCCAGCGGTTGACCGATCGGCTCCCACGACAACGTGTTCGCGCCGAGCCCGTGGACGAGAAGAACGCGGTGCTGGTCCTCACGAGGCTCGATCGGTGTCCACTCCACGGCGTGCACTCGCACACCGTCGGCCTCGAGGTGGTGCGCGCGCCCGAGCGGCGCGCGACTTGACGACGCATGCTCCGATTCTTCCTGCCCGCCCACGCCTGTCAATGTAGTGGGATGACCTTCACGTCGAACGACGATCGACCGCATTCGGGCGTTGTCGACGAGGGATGGGTGGAGACGTGGGGCTTCGAGCTGGCTCGCGCGGACGGGTTACGAGGGTTGGCTCGGCTGACTCTCATTCCCGCCAACCGCTCGTGCTGGTGGTGGACGTACTTCGTGAGCCATGAGCTCGGCATCGTGATCGTGCGTGACGAAGAGGTGTCGCTCCCGCGGCGCGCCGAGTCGATGGAGGTGCGCGGCGACGGCTTGTGGGCCGAGCTTGTGTGCGAGGCGCCTTTCGAGCACTGGGGTATCTCGCTCGAGGCGTTCGGCTTGCGCGTCGACGAACCAGAAGACGACGTGGGTGAGCGCCTCCCTGTCGGACTGGACGTCGAGTGGGAGTTCCAAGCCGAGGCCGAATCAGTCGACGTGGCCGGCGGCACTCGATACGTGCAGAACGGCACGATGCACGGCGAGGTGCTCATCGGCGACGATCGCATCGAGTACGAGGGGTCGTGCGTTCGGGATCACGCGTGGGGTCGAATTGAGCTGCCGACGTGGCCGTCGCGTTTGACAGACTGATCCAATGGCTGACGGGCGATTCGAAGGGCGGGTCGTCGGGATCTACGTGGCGCCGAGTGAAGGCGCTCCCATGGAGGCGCGCGACGAGGTGCGCGCGCTCGCCGGCAAGGGGCTCGAAGGTGACCGGTACGCGATCGAAGCCGGTACGTACTCGGGGAAGCGCATCGAGGATGCGCAACGAGCCGTCACGCTCATCGAGCGCGAGGCTGTGCAAGGAGCCGACGCCGAGCACGGGATCGAGCTCGCCGAAGGTGAGACGCGCCGCAACATCGTCACCGAGGGTGTGCGGCTCAATGATCTGGTTGGTCAGGAGTTCCTCGTTGGAGGCGTGCATCTCCGCGGCTTCGACCTCTCCCATCCATGTACGTACCTCGAGGAGCAGACGCGCCCGGGTGTGCGCAAGGCACTCGTCGACCGTGGTGGCCTGCGCGCTGAGATCCTCGACGACGGCCCCATCCGCGTCGGCGACACCATCACCCAAAGAGGAGGCTCCCACTAGCCTGCTCGCGACGGCGACCAATGGAGGCGCGTAGCGCCGAGAGTGGGGAAGATGGATCCTGACAACTACGAGACGACTGCCGTCGTCCACGAGCTGATCGACACGCTCAAGGAGCTCGACAACAGGTTCTTCGAAGGCCCGAACGCGCTGGGCGACGACCAGCAGGTCCTCGAGGGCTACAAGTGGATCTTCTCGATCCTCCAGGTGGCGCTCGACACTCAGGTGTGGGGCGACCCGGCAAACCCCCGCTTCGTCGAGATCGTCGGTCCGTACAAGAAGTGGGGTGGCGACAACGCCGATGCCTTCTACCAGTTCGCCCCCGTCGATCCCGACGTCGTGTACCGCGTCACCGGCGTGAGGGGCGACGCGGCGTACCTCTCGCTCACCGTGTACGGCGGGCCGCGCGACGGTCACTATTCCGAGCGCATCGTCGGCACCGTCAACGACCGCGACCACCTGAAGATCCGTAAGAACGGCAAGTTCGAGCTGATGATGGCGAGGGAGCGGCCGAAAGGTTGGAAGGGCCCGTTCCTCCAGCTCGAGGACGACGCCGTCGCTGCGATCACGCGCGACTACCTCGAGGATCCGGTGCGCGGGAAGCGGTGCCAATGGCATATCGAGTCGGTCGATCCACCGACCACGTACCGCGAGGATGACGCCGACCTGGCTCGGCGATTCCGCGCCGCGCTCACCTGGGTGCGCGACCAGGCGCAGATGGTGCCGCTCGGCCTCGGCGCGGCCAACCAGATCGACGAGCCGTACCCGGTGCAGAAGGTCACGTTCGGCTGGGCAGCCGGCGACGCCGCGTACGCGATGGGCAGCTTCGACCTCGCGCCGGACGAAGCGCTCGTCATCACGGGGCGCTCACCCGAGTGTGCGTTCTGGAACTGCTGCCTCTGGAACCAGTTCATGCACACCTACAACTATGAGTACGAGCGCGTGACGATCAACGGCACACAGACCCACTACGAAGACGACGGCTCCTGGACGCTGGTCGTCGCGCACGAGGACCCTGGCCACCCGAACTGGCTCTCGACCGCTGGCCACCCACGCGGCCGCATGTGGTTCCGCTGGTTCTACCCGTCCGACACGCCCGATCGACCGGAGACCAAGGTCGTCAAGCTCGCCGACGTCCCCGCGGTGCGGGGGTTCTGAGCCTTAATCCTCCAGCGTGACGTTGAAGCGGTCGGTGTAAGTGCGCATGGCTTCGCGGCGCTCGGTCGGGTCGATGCCGAAGTCGCCTTGGAGGTCGTAGGTCAGTCCGCCGTGGCGGCCGCGGGGGTGGTCGGCCATGAACGATTCCATCGCGGCCCGCACGTCCGGTGTGAACGGCTGGTCGGCTACTCGGTAGATGCGCTCGACCATGGCCACGTCGTCGGCCATGAACTCGTCGAAGGCGACGTCGATGGTGTGGTCCGGCGGCAGCAGCTGGTGGTCGCGCATCCCGGCGTTGAGCATTTCCTCGATGCGGTCGGACCAGTACTGCCCGATGTGCTTCGGGTCAACGACGTCGTGGCTGAGGCGCGCGGTGTACGCCAGCATCGTGGCGTTCGATGCGATGACGGCGACGGGGTCGCGGTGCGTGACGACGAGCGTGGCGTCGGGAAACACGCGCAGCAACGGTTGGAATTGCTCGAGATGTTGCGGCGACTTGAGCACCCAGCGCGCGCCTGAAGGCCGCTGCCACTGGAGCACCTGGAGCACTTTGCGCAGGTACTCGTAGTGAGGTGTCTGGTCGTGCGTGACGTACCACTGCTTCCACGCAGGCAGCACCCCCATCGTCTCGAAGAGCATCGTCGAGAAGTCGATGGCGAGCAGCTGGATCTCCTCGTGCACGTGGTCGACCGTCATCTCGTGCATGCGCTTGAAGTGCGGCATCGCCTCGTCGAGGATCCGGAGCCCGGCGCCGGTTCGCTCGCGGCGGGGGTCTTCGCTACCCGCGGCGACCGCGGCGCGCTCGTCGGCTGGAAGCACCGGTTCGAGGCTCTCCCAGTACGGAAGCGAGCGGACGGCCGGGTCGGCGGCGATCAGGTTGTGCAGGTGGGTCGTGCCCGTGCGGGGCTGGCCCACGATGAAGATCGACCGCTCGATCGCAACGTCGAGGATCTCAGGGTGGGCCAGCACGAGGTCTTCGACGAGGAGACGGTTCTTCAGGAGCTGGAGCACCTGCGCGTGCGCGCTGACGCGCCCCATCGCCGAGCGCTCGCGCTGGGAGTCGAGCGCGCCGACCAGCACACTCAGCGGCTCCCAGAAGCTCTCGTCACCGAAGTCGTGCAGGCCGGTCTCGGCCTGCGCCTGCGCGACGAGTGCGTCGGGTGTGAGCTCGAGCTCGGCGGCGATGGGCTCGACGGCCTGCATCATCTCGGCGACGTGCGGCGCGAACTGCGGGGCGGCGAGGTCGTCGATGTGGATCGAAGCGGGGCGCGCGCTCACGGGCGGGGAGCGTACCGGGGTCCATCCGATCGGCTTCGGGAGAGAGAGAGGGCCGCGGCGGCGCGGCACGGGAGGCGCCGCCGCAGCCCAGCCGTCCCAGCCGCGCGACGAGAGCTCGAGGGGATCAGAGTCGCCGCGTGACCGGGCCGGACACGATGTCCGTGACACGGCGCCGAGTGACGGGTGACGCCGGCGTGCGTCCTCGACTCAAAACTCGATCGCGGACAGGTCGGGTTGCCACGCTTCGGCACGCGTGACCGCTTCGCGCCAACGGTCGCGATCGAGCACTCGCTCTGGCTCGACGCGAGCGCCGGGCTTCCACGTGCTCGCGATGTCGTCGTCGTGCGTCCACCACCCGATCGCGGCTCCGGCGGCGAACGCCGCGCCGATCGCCGTGGCTTCGCGCACCGGCGCAACCTCGACCGGCCGTTGCGTCGCGTCGGCCAGCGCCTGGACGAACGTGAGGTTGGCGGCCATGCCCCCATCGATCCGCACGATCTCGATGGTGCAGGCGCTGTCGGCTTCGGCGGCCTCGACGAGGTCGGCGCCCCGGTGGGCGACGCCTTCGAGCACGGCGCGCACAATGTGTGCCCGCTCGGTGCCGCGCGTCAGCCCCACGAGCGTCCCGCGCGCGCCAAAGTCCCACTGGGGCGTGCCGAGTCCGAGCAGCGCGGGCACGAACCACACGTCGCCGGTGTCGGCGCAGGTTGCCGCGACGGCGTCGGTCTCCTCGGCCGATGCCACGAGTCCGAGGTCGTCGCGCAACCACTCCACGTTGGTGCCGGCCGAGAGCATCACCGCTTCGAGTCCCCAAGTGTCGGCGTTGCCGACCCGCCGCGTCACGATCGGGTACGTCCCCGCGTGGCCACGCAGGTCGATCGGTGGGCGTTGTGGCCCGAGCACGAGATCGAGCATTCCGCCGGTGCCGAAGGTGATCTTGGCGTCGCCCGGTCGCACGCAGCCCTGACCGAGCAGCGATGCCTGTTGGTCACCGAGCAGGCCGGTGATCGGCGGTGCGCCGGGCAACGCCGACGCGGTTGCGAGTGCGCCAGACGAGTCGACGACCGTGGGGAGCGTGCGCTCGGGGATGCGCAGTGCTTCGAGGACGGTGGTGTCCCACGCGTCGTTCGCCGCGGTGCGCGTCCCGGTGATCGGCGCGTTGGTTCCGTCGGTGGCGTGGACCGAGCCGCCCGTGAGCGTCCACACGATCCACGCGTCCACGGTGCCGATACAGAGGTCGCGGGCGCGGTCGGGATCCGCTGCGTCGAGCAGCGCTTCGAACTTCGTCGCCGAGTGGTTCGGGCCGAGCCGCACTCCCGATGGCGCGAGCTCGAGGCACCGCACGACCGTGCGCAGGTCCTGCCAGCCGATGCCCGGCCCGACCGGCGCGCCCGTGTGCCGGTCCCACACGATCGCCGAGCCGCGCTGGTTGGCGATGCCGACGGCCGAGACCTCGCCCACCTCGTCGATCGCCATGCGTGCGAGCTGGAGCGCTGCGTCTGCCATCGCGGCGGCGTCAAACTCGACCAACCCGGGCGCGGGCGACGACGGCAGGAGTGGCGTGCGGTGCTCGGCGACCACGTGCGCATCGCCGTCGACCACCACCGCCCGCACCGACGACGTCCCCACGTCGACGACGAGGATCATGTGACGACCAGAGGTGAGCGCCCGCGCCGCAGGTACCAGGCGGCATTCGCAGCGAGCCGGTCGCCGAAGTGAAGTGGAGCGGCCCGGCCCACGGGGCCGAAAGCGGGGAATCGGGTCACGGCCAGGCGGGGGAGGGGCCGAACGGGCTCGGGAGGCCGAGCTTGCCGGGGTTGAGGATGCCGTTGGGGTCGAGCGCGTCCTTCGTTGCGACGAGCACGTCGAAGGCATCGCCGAGCGCTTCACGCACGAAGCGGGCCCGGTTCAGACCGACGCCGTGGTGATGGCTGAGCGCGCCACCGTGGCCGAGGACGGCCCGGGTGCCGGCGTCCCAGGCAGCGCGGTAGTACGCCTCGCGTCCGTCGGCGGGTGGTTGGCCCGCGAACGTGAAGTAGAGGCACGCGCCGTCACCGTACGAATGTGATTGATGTGCCGACGCGACCAGCGTGTGCTCGACGCCGGCGATCGCGGCGGTCGTCGCGTCGTAGATCGCCGGGAGGTCTCGCCAGCTCGCAGCGATCTCCATCGTGTCCACGACGTACCCGCGCGAGATGAGTGCCTCGAGCGCGCTGACGTCGTTGCGGTGCTCGAGCCATCGGTCGACGAGCTCGGCGTCGAGCGCCGAAGCGTCCGCGCACTCTTCGCGCACGATCGCCATCGTGCCTGCGATCAACAGGGGATCCCCCTCGTCGAGCCCTAGCAGCGGGTGGTGCTCACCGGTCTGAAAGTTGCGCTCGCCTTCGATCGCGTCGTAGAGGCGCAGCACCGCCGGAGTGGCGCCGCGATGCAGGATCCGTCGACAGGCGTCGAGGCCGTCGGCGAACGATTCGAAGCCGAACGCGGCGCGCACTGTGGCCGGCGGCGCTGGGTGCAGCCGCAACCGCGCGCTCGTGATGATGCCGAGGGTCCCTTCGCTGCCGACGAACAGCTGGGTGAGGTCGGGGCCGACCGCGGCGCGTGGCGCGCCACCCGTCGTGATGCGTTGCCCGTCGGCGAGCACCACGTCGAGTCCGACGACGATGTCCTCGATCTTGCCGTACCGGGTGGAGTGCTGACCCGCGCCGCGACACGCAAGCCAACCGCCCACGGTGGACAGGTCCATCGATTGGGGCCAGTGCCCGATCGTCACACCGTGTGTGGACTGCAGCTCGTCCTCGAGTGGCGTGCCGAACGTGCCCGCGCGCACATCGAGGATCATCGAGTTGCGGTCGATGTCGACGATGCCGGACACCCCGCACAGGTCGAGCACGACACCGCCATGCAGGGGAACGCTCGCGCCGCACACGCCGGAGCGCCCGGCCGCGGCTGTCACCGGCAGCCGCGCCTCGTTGGCCACCCGCAGCAGAGCCGAGATCTCGTCGACCGTGGTTGGCCGGGCAACTGCAGCCGCGCGCGCCGCCACCTGGCCGTCGAGTGCCCACACCATGGCGAGCGGCCACCAGTCGCGGCTCGCCTCGGCGAGCGCGCTGGGCTCGACGGTGACGTCGGCGCACGCACCGCGCAGGCGTTCGAGCAGCGCGTCGTTGACGTCGACGAAGGCGGCATCGAGCCGGGCCGTCACCTCGGCCGCGTCCCGACCGAACTCGATCGGCGGTGTCGGCGCTCCGGTCACGCCCCGAGTGTCGCGTCGAGGGCGGTGTCGGGGAGGCCGGCCGACTCTCGCTCGTGCGCCACGGAGGCGCGGTAGGCGTCGGCTTGACGCGCCGCCTCGTCGGCCGTCCAGCCCAGCTCGGGTGCGAGCAGCTCCGCGACCGCACCCGCGGCCGCCGCCGAAGCGTCTCGGGCGAGCAGGCGGGCACGGGTCCGGCGCGAGAGCACGTCGTCGACGGTGGTCGCCATCTCGTGGCGTACGGCATGAATCGCTTCGGCGCGGAGATAGGGGAGGCCGGGCACGAGCGCCTCGCCGAGGCTCGGATCCGTGTGCACCAGCCCGTGGATCGCGTCACCTTCGGTTCCGTAGCGCCCGGCGAGGTGATCATGCAGGCTCGGCTCGGGCGTGTCGGGCGGCGACTCGAAGCCGTCGGCTCCGAGCAGCTTCAAGTGCTTGGTCTTGGACTTGGCGCGTCGGCGATCGAGGATGCGCGCCGCTTGATCCACCGTGTCGGCGGCCATGCGGCGATACGTCGTGAGCTTCCCGCCGGTGATCGTGATCACACCGCTCTCCGACACGCGAACGGCATGGCGACGCGAGAGGTCGGCGGTGCGCGTGCTCCCTGCCTCACGCAGGAGCGGGCGCAACCCGGCCCACGTGCTCAACACGTCGCTCGGAGCAAGTGGTTCGACGATCGCGCGATTGAGCGCGCTGAGCAGGTAGTCGACGTCGTCTGGCGTGCACTGCGGGTCGTCGAGCGAACCTTCGTAGTCCGTGTCGGTTGTACCGATGTAGGTGAAGTCCCCCCACGGCACCACGAACACCGACCGTCGGTCCTTGGGCACCGGCACGATCGCGGCGATGTCGTTGCGCACCTTTTCCCACGGCACGGTGACGTGGATGCCCTTCGCCGGTCGGATCGACTCGGGATCCGCGCCCTCGTCGAAGGCGCGCACGTCGTCAGCCCACACCCCGGCCGCATTGATCACGACGCGTGCCCGTACCTCGATCTCGGAGTCACCCATGACGACGCGCGCACCGCGCACCTCGCCGGCCTCGTTCTTCAGCAGCGCTGTGACGCGCGCGTGGTTGGCGATCGCGGCGCCGTGGCTCGCGGCCGTTCGGGCGATGCAGAGCGTGAGCCTGGCGTCATCGGTCCTGGCGTCCCAATACAGGTAGGCCGAGGCAACGTTGTCGCGCCGCAGCGTGGGCATGTGTGCCATCGCCTCGTCGCGATTGATGCGCTGGTGCTTCTTGCGGATTCGGAAGCCCCCGGCCAGGTCGTACATCCACATCGCGACGCCGAGGGCGCGGGCGATCCGCCGATCGATCAGCCCGTCACGGGCGAAGATCGGAATGAGGAAAGGCAGCAGTCGAACGAGGTGGGGCGCGTTCTCCAAGGCGAGGTGGCGCTCGCGCAGGCCCTCGTACACGAGTCCGAACTCACGCTGCTGGAGATAGCGGATCCCGCCGTGCACGAGCTTGGAGGACTTCGACGACGTCCCCGACGCGAAGTCGTCACGTTCCACGAGGGCCGTGCGCAGCCCGCGGCTGGCCGCGTCGAGCGCGCACCCAGCGCCGGTGATCCCCCCGCCGACGACCAGCACGTCGAACTCCTCGTCGGCCAGCCGCCGCAGCATCGAAGCGCGGTCGAACTCGAGGAGGCCCATGCGACGAGGTTACTGGTGAGTATTCAATACGCCAGCAGCGAGCGCAGGTCGCGTTCGATGTCGCTCACCTGCGGGAGGATCGCGTCCTCGAGCGACGGCTCGTACCCCACGAGCGTGTCGAGCGCGCCGCGCCGCATCACCGGGGCGTCGAGGTCCTCGAAGCACTCGTCGGCGATCCACGAGGCGATCTCGCCACCGAACCCGGCCGTGATGGTGTCTTCGTGGAGCACGAGCACGCGTCCGGTCTTGGCCACCGACTCGGCCACGATGTCGTGGTCCCAGGGCACGATCGTGCGCAGATCGATCACCTCGATGCGCCCGCCATCGGGGTCGAGCTCGTGTGCGGCCTGGAGCGCGCGGTGCACGGTCGCTCCCCACGTGACCACCGTGACGGCGTCGCCCGAAGCGACAACCGTCCCGCGACCGAATGGCAGCAGCCAGTCCGCGGGTGGATACGGGTCGCGGTTGTAGCCCTGGCGGTACAAGTGCTTGTGCTCGAGGAAGAGCACCGGGTCTTCGCAACGGAACGCGGTGCGTAACAGCCCGGCCGCGTCGCGGGCGCGAGACGGGAACACCACATGGATCCCGGGGATGTGGGCGAAGATCGACTCGCCGCATTGCGAGTGCCAGATCGCGCCACCGGTGAGGTAGCCACCGATTGGCACGCGCAGCACCATCGGAACCGAGAAAGCGCCGTTGCTGCGCCAGCGGATCGTGGTGGCTTCGGTCTTGATCTGCTGCATCGCGGTCCAGATGTAATCGAAGAACTGGATCTCCGGACACGGCCGCAGTCCGCGTATCGCCTGACCGATCGCCCGACCCACGATGTTCGCCTCGGCGAGGGGCGTGTTGTAGCAGCGCGCGACGCCGTGCTCGCGTTGGAGCCCGAAGGTGATCCCGAACACACCGCCCTTGCCCGGCACCTCTTCGAGCGCGGTCGGGTCACCGTCGGCCACGTCTTCACCGAACACGCGGATGCGCTCGTCGCGGGCCATCTGCTCGAGCAGCGTGAGGCGGATTGCCTCGCCGAACGTAACCACCTCGCCTTGCTCACCGACCTCAACGGGCTCGGGCGGGAGCTCGGTGACCGTTGCGGGCGCGACGACGTGGTCTCGCACGGTCGCCGGATCGGGCCGCGGTGATGCGAGCGCGGTCTTCGCCGCCTCAGCGACGAGCGCGACCGCGCCATCGTGGATCTCCTTGGCCTGTACTCGGGTCAGAGCGCCGCAACCGACGAGCTCCTCCTCGAGCACCTTGATCGGGTCGTGCTCGGCTTCGTCCTCGAGCTCGGCGTGGGGGCGGTATTTCTTCTGATCGTCGGAAAGGGAATGCGAGTACGGCCGCGTCACGATGGCGTGAATGAGGCACGGACCGGCGCCAGCGCGGACGCGATCCACCGCGTGAGCGCCCTTGTCGCGCGTCTCGAAGTAGTCCCGACCGTCGAGCTTGGTCACGTGCAGGCCACGGAATCCGGCCACGAGCTCGGAGATCGGTGCTGGCGCACCGTCGGCGGCGCGCGTGGAAATGGCATATCCGTTGTCCGCGACCACGTAGAGCACAGGGAGCGCGAGCCGGCACGCCGTGTTGAGGCTTTCCCAGAACTCTCCTTGCGAGGTCGCGCCCTCGCCGAGCGACACATAGGTGAGCTCGTCGCCGTATGCACGGCACCCGGGGAGGTCGCGGCGCACGATGTAGCGCGACGCCTCGGCGCACCCCACTGCCGACAGGCACTGACTGCCGGTGGCGCTCGACTGCGTGACGATGTTCTTGGCCGCGTCGCCCCAATGGCACGGCATCTGGCGCCCGCCTGATGCCGGATCGTCGGCGGACCCCACTGCCTGGAGCAGGATCTCCAAGGGCGTCACACCCAGACCGAGCACGAGCGCGCGATCCCGGTAGTAGGGGAAGAACCAGTCATACCCGGGGCGCAGCACGCGCGCGAGGGCGAGGAGCAGGGCCTCATGACCAGCACCAGAGATCTGGAAGAACGCGCGGCTCTGCTGGCGCAGCGCGATCTCACGGTCGTCGAGGGCACGGGACACGCACGCGAGTCGAAAGTCGTCAACGGCCTCGGAGATCGCGACGCCTCGGTGGTGCCCGGTGAGCCATTCGTGGAGCTTCACCGGCCGGGACACTACCGGCCGCACCGATCGACCCAGCATGGATACGGTGAGCGCGATGCGCAAGTCCCGAGGCGGCTTCCTCTCCCCCGTCGTGCGCCGGCTCCTCGCGGAGCACGGTCTCGACGCGTCGGAGGTCGAGGGCACCGGCACGGGTGGGCGCATCACGCGCGGCGATGTGGAAGCCGTCGTCGCGGCCCGAGGTGGCGATGCCTCACCGCAGGCCTCGGTCCCGGCCCAGCCCGCGGCCGAGCCGCCGCCTCCCCCGATCCGGGTCACGAGCCCGCGGGACAGCGACGAGGTTGACAGCGCCGAGGAGGCAGAGGACCAGGCCACACCACCCGCGCGGGAGCCTGCAGCCGCGAGCTCAGCCGCAGCGGGCGAGCCGCACGAGACGCTCGTGCCGTTCACGGCCATCCGGCGGCGCATCGCCATGAACCTGCGCGAGTCGGTGGCCACAGCTGCGCACGCGTTCTGCGCGGTCGAGGCCGACTTCGAACGAGTCGACCGGGTCCGCCGCGCGCACGCCGACGCATGGCGCGAGCGCGAGGGCTTCTCGCTCACGTATCTCCCGTTCGTCGCCCGTGCGGTCTGCGAGGCGTTGGTGGAGTTCCCGCACGTGAATGCGTCGGTCGTGGAGGACGGGCTCCTTGTTCGCCATGACGTGCACCTGGGCTTCGCGGTCGACCTCGACCACGAAGGGCTGATCGTGCCGGTCGTGCGCGAAGCTGGCAGCCTTCGACTCGTAGAGATCGCCCGGGCGATCGCTGATCTCGCGGTACGCGCTCGCGCCGGGAAGCTGGGGCCCGACGACGTCACGGGTGGCACCTTCACGATCACCAACCCGGGTCCGAGCGGCACGCTGCTCTCGGTGCCGATCATCAATCAGCCACAGATCGGGATCCTGGCGACCGACACCGTGCGCCGTCGCCCGGTGATGGTTCCCACGGGCGACGGCGGTGAGGGGGTGGCTGTCCACGCGGTGGGGATGCTCGGGTTGTCGTTCGACCACCGGGCGATCGACGGCGCCTATGCGGCGTCGTTCGTGAGCCGGGTGGCAGCGATTGTCGAGGCCCACGATTGGGAGCCTGAGGTCAAACCGGTCACCTGAGCTGCGGAGAACGCCCGAACGCGGCTCGGGTCCGGGCTCGGGGCTGCCGAAACATTCTCCGGACTGGGGCGTGGCGGCTCATCGGAGGCAGACATGCTGGTACGCGGCGCGCCGGCAGGCCGACGCTCGCGAGCGCGCCGACGCGTCGCGCCGAACGCAATCCCTGCAGCCACCGCCAATCCCTGCGCTTCCTCCACTCGCACGCGCGCCCTCGGTCCGGCGGTGTTCCTCGCGCTCGAGTCGGCCCTTGGCCGGCGGAACCCGCGGCTGACGGCCGTCCCGTCGACCGCGCGGCTCGCCGACTCGCGGTCAGCAATCCTTTACCCTGCGCGAACCTTGATCCGGTTCGTCCCGCTCAAGTTTCCGGTGAGAAGCCGCCGACACCGAAAGAGGCGGGATGCACGGAAAGGATCTGGGACTGCGCCCGTTTTGGGGAACTCGGCTTGCCACGTTGGCTCTGATCGTCGCGTGCGGGGTGGGAATGGGCGCGGCGATCGCAAGCGCAGGCGTTCGTAGTCACGGCGGGGGAAACGGCGGTCACCCGGTCGACGACCGGTGTAAGCAGCCGAGTCACCAGTGGAAGTGGTACTGCCAGCCGTCGACGACGAGCACGACCACGAAGCCGACGACCACGACCACCCGACGGCCGCCCACGACCACCACGACCATGAAGCCGTCCACCACCACGACCACGAAGCCCCACGGGAGCACGACAACGACGACGTTGTCGCCGGCGACCACACCCACGACGGGCGCGCCGCCCGACTCGCCGCCGACGCAACCAACGCCTCCGCCCTCTGGGGTCGACGATGCTCCCGCGCCGTCTGACGGCGATTCGTTCGTCGCATTGCCTGCCCCACCCGCCGCGACGCCTCCTGCCGCCGCTCCCAACCTGCCGGCGTTCATCGACATCCCCGGCGTCAACATCCCCGGCATCAACGGCCTCTTCGACGACGACCCGGGCGATCTGCCGCTCTTGATGGCCCTGCTCATCGCGGTCGCGGGACTGGCGACCGTCGCTCTCGTGCTGCGCGGGACATTCGGGCGCAGTCCACACCTTCCCGTGGTCGACGAAACTGCCTCACTGAAGTTCCA
>JBBECS010000048.1 GCA_040881685.1 Acidimicrobiia bacterium
CCGTGAGGGTGGCCGCACCGTCGGCGCCGGCCGCGTCACCAAGATCAACAAGTAGTCGAATGGCGGACTCGAAAGGCCAGAAGATCCGGATCCGCCTGAAGGCTTACGACCACGAGATCATCGACCAGTCGACGAAGAAGATCGTCGAGACGGTCGTGCGCACGCAGGCAAAGGTGCGCGGCCCGGTGCCGCTTCCCACGGAGATCCGCCGGTTCTGCGTGGTGCGGTCACCGCACGTGGACAAGGACTCGCGCGAGCACTTCGAGATGCGTATCCACAAGCGCCTCCTCGACATCGTCGAGCCCACCGGCAAGACCGTCGAGTCCCTCCAGCGCCTCGACCTCCCCGCCGGCGTCGACATCGAGATCAAGATCCAAACCACGTAACGCCGGGCGTCCGCGTCCGCGCCCACCCCACCCCACCCCCCCGAGCCCCGACCCAACGAGCAAGTGACGCTCAGGGTCAAATACGGGACCTTTGCGTCACTTGCTCGCGTTCCGCCCGACCCCATTAGCCCCGGAACCGTTGAATCGCTAGTATTTCCAGGCTCTGTCCGGTGGGGCCTCACCTCGCCCGGCCGACGATGCGTAGTCCGGAAGTCTGGTCAACCTACGTCCGCGCAGGCTGCGCCCGACGCAGAACCGTGCGGCACAACCGAGATGGCGCTCCGCCGGTCCCTCGGGCCGGGGGAGCGTTCGCGTGGACACAAGAAGTTTCGGACGGAAGAACGAAAGAGAAGAACGAGCGAGATGGCAGTCAAAGGGATCTTGGGCCGCAAGGTGGGCATGACCCAGGTCTGGGACGCGGAGAACCGGGTGATCCCGGTGACGGTGATCCAGGCCGGGCCTTGTCGCGTCGTGCAGCTCAAGACCCCTGAGCGCGACGGGTACGCGGCGGTCCAGCTCGCGTTCGGCGCGACGAAGGAAGCCCGGCTGAACAAGCCCGAGCTCGGCCACTTGAAAAAGGCCAACGCCGAGCCAGCTCGCACGCTCGCTGAGGTCCGGGTCGAGGATCTCTCCCCGTATCAAGTGGGTCAGGTGATCGCTGCCGACGTGTTCAGCGCCGGCGAGCGGGTCGACGTCACCGGCATCAGCAAGGGCAAGGGCTTCGCCGGTGTCATGAAACGCCACAACTTCAAGGGCCAGGGCGCCAGCCACGGCAACCACAAGGCGCACCGCGTGCCCGGCGCGATCGGTGCGTGCGCAACGCCGTCGCGCGTCTTCAAGGGCATGCGCATGCCGGGACAGATGGGTTCACAGAAAGTCACCACGCTGAACCTCGAAGTTGTCGAGGGCGACGCCGAGCGCGGCCTGCTCCTCATCAAGGGATCCGTGCCCGGTCCGGCCGGTTGTCTGGTGTTCGTGCGCAACGCGGTCAAGGGCGGCCCCGCCACGTTCACACCGCGCGCCGAGGAGCCCACGCCCGACGAAGCACCCGCGCCGGAAGCCGAGGGTGACGTCGAGGTCGTGGCAGACGCCGAGGCCGACGAGGAACCGACACCCGAACCGGAGCCCGAGGTCGAGGAGGTGGCGTCATGAAGCTCGACGTCACGTCCCCGAAGGGCACGAAGGCCGGCACCGTGGACGCGCCAGACGATCTCTTCGGCATTGAGCCGAACACCGCGGTCCTGCACCAGGTCATCACCGCGCAGCTCGCACACAAGCGCTCCGGCACGCACAGCACGAAGACCCGCGCCGAGGTCGCTGGCGGTGGCGCCAAGCCGTGGCGCCAGAAGGGCACCGGTCGGGCGCGCCACGGTTCGATCCGCTCGCCGCAGTGGCGCGGCGGTGGCATCGCGCACGGCCCCAAGCCGCGTGACTACTCGCAGCGCACGCCGAAGAAGATGGTTCGCTTGGCCCTCCAGTCGGCATTGTCGGACCGGGCCTCCGACGGGCGGGTGAAGGTGATCGACGCGTGGGGCATCGACGAGCCGCGCACCAAGGACGCCGTCGCATTGCTCACCGCGCTCGGGCTACGGCCCAAGGACGAACGCGCGCCTCGAGTGCTGCTCGTCCTGGATCGTCTGGAGCGTGCCACCTGGCTCTCGTTCCGCAACCTCGGCACGCGCGTGCAGATCGTGGTGCCCGAAGAGCTGAACGCGTACGACATCATCCTGAGCGATTGGGTCGTGTTCTCCAAGACGACGCTCGAGACGACGATCGCGAAGTTCTCGGGATCGAATGCCTCCAAGTCCTTGCCGACGGCAGCTGAGCGAGCGCCCGCGGACGGGGTACCCCCGGCCGCAGCGAGCGAAGCAAGAGAGGAGGCGAGCACGTGAGCCGCGACCCACGCGACATCGTGCTCCAGCCGATCGTGTCGGAGAAGTCGTACGCCGCGTACGACAGCGGCGTCTACACGTTCCTCGTCGCGCCCGACGCCAACAAGATTGAGATCAAGCAGGCCATCGAGGCCATCTTCAACGTCAAGGTCAAGAACGTGAACACGCTGAACCGCAAGGGGAAGCGCAAGCGCAATCGTCGCACCGGCTCGTTCGGCAGCCGCGCCGCTCAGAAGCGCGCGGTCGTCACGCTTGCGGGCGACGACAAGATCGAGATCTTCGGGAGCTAGCTGACCATGCCAATCCGAAAGCGAAAGCCAACCAGTCCCGGCCGCCGGTTCCAGACCGTCTCCGACTTCGCCGAGATCACGCGCGACAAGCCGGAGCGGTCGCTCACGCGCCCGAAGCCGCAGACCGGTGGACGCAACGCGTACGGGCGCATGACGGCGAGGCACAAGGGCGGCGGTCACAAGCAGCGCTACCGCTTGGTGGACTTCCGCCGCGAGAAGGACGACGTGCCCGCCAAGGTCGCGGCGATCGAGTACGACCCGAACCGCAACGCGCGCATCGCGCTGCTGCACTACCTCGATGGCGAGAAGCGCTACATCATCGCCCCCTCCGGGGTTGCCGTCGGCGACATGCTCCAGAGCGGTCACGGCGCCGAGATCCGCCCGGGCAACGCGATGGCGTTGCGTTATATCCCGGTCGGAACGATCGTGCACAACGTGGAGCTCAAGCCGGGCGCGGGCGGCAAGCTCGGGCGCGGCGCGGGCACCGCGATCCAGCTCGTCGCCAAGGAAGGGCAGTTCGCCACGTTGCGCCTGCCGTCCACCGAGATGCGCCGCGTCCCCATCGACTGCCGCGGCACGATCGGCGCGGTTGGCAATGCCGAGGCGTCGCTGGTGAAGATCGGCAAGGCCGGTCGCAACCGCTGGAAGGGCAAGCGCCCGCACACGCGCGGCGTCGCCATGAACCCGGTCGACCACCCGCTCGGGGGCGGCGAGGGCAAGGCGTCCGGTGGTCGTCACCCGGTGTCGCCGTGGGGCAAGCCCGAGGGCCGCACCCGCAGCAAGAAGAAGAAGTCCGGTGAGCAGATCGTGCGCCGCCGCCGCGGCCGTGGAAGTCGGAGGTAGCGCGAGATGCCACGCAGCCTGAAGAAGGGCCCGTTCGTCGACGACCACCTCGCCAAGAAGGTGGAGCAGCAGAACTCGGCCAACGACAAGAAGGTCATCAAGACGTGGTCCCGTCGTTCCACCGTCACGCCCGAGATGGTGGGTCACACGATCGCGGTCCACGACGGCCGCAAGCATGTGCCGATCTACATCAGCGAGGCGATGGTCGGCCACAAGTTGGGCGAGTTCGCACCCACCCGTACGTTCCGGATCCACGCGGGGCAAGAGCGATCCGCGAGGCGAGAGCGTGCCTGAGACCGCCGCCCGCCTCCGCTATCTGCGGACCTCGCCCACGAAGATCCGCCCGGTGCTCAGACTGATCGCCGGGCAGGACATCGCGAACGCGCGCGACACGCTCCGTCTGTGCGAGCGCTCGGTCGCGCGCGACGTCGGCAAGCTGCTCGACTCGGCGGTGGCCAACGCCGAGCACAACGATCACGTGCCCGAGGACGAGCTGTTCGTCGCGAGGGCGTTCGCCGACGAAGGGCCCATCCTCAAGCGTTGGCGTCCGCGCGCTCGAGGCCGGGGTGTGCGCATCAACAAGCGAACGAGCCACATCACGATCATCGTGTCCCGCTTCGAGGGCGACGATCTCGAGAACCACCAGAGGGCGGCAGCCACTGGCCCCGCCCGCCCACGTCCAACCCGGCGAGCCAAGCCCGCGGCGGAAGAGCACGATCACGACCATGACCACGATCACGACGAGGACGCGCCCACCAAGAAGGCCGCGCCCGTGAGGAAGACGGCCAAGAAGACCGCCAAGAAGACCGCCAAGAAGACCGCCAAGAAGGCTGAGCCGGCCAAGAAGTCGGCGAAGAAGACCACCAAGAAGGCGACGAAGAAGACCACGAAGAAGCGTGCGCCGAGGAAGGGTGACTGATGGGCCAGAAGGTCAACCCCTACGGGTTCCGGCTCGGGATCACCACCGACTGGAAGTCGCGGTGGTTCGCGGAGAACAAGGAGTACACCGACAGCCTCATCGAGGACTGGGAGATCCGCGACTACCTCCGCCAGCAGCTCCCGCACGCGGCCGTTAGCCGCGTCGAGATCGAGCGCACGCGCGACCGACTTCGAGTCGACGTCTACACGGCGCGTCCCGGCATCGTCATCGGTCGTCGAGGGTCTGAAGCCGACAAGTTGCGCGCCGGGCTCATGAAGATCACCGGCAACCCGAAGATCCACTTCAACATCCAGGAGATCAAGCAGCCCGAGCTCGACGCCACCCTCATCGCGCAGGGCGTCGCCGATCAGCTCGCTGGCCGCGTCTCGTTCCGGCGGGCCATGAAGCGCGCCGTGCAGACGGCCATGAAGGCCGGTGCCCAGGGCATTCGCGTGCAGTGCGGCGGTCGCCTCGGTGGCGCCGAGATGTCGCGCAAGGAGTGGTACCGCGAAGGTCGGGTGCCGCTGCACACGTTGCGTGCCGACATCGACTACGGCGGGGCCGAAGCCCGCACGACGTTCGGGCGGATCGGCGTCAAGGTCTGGATCTACAAGGGCGAGATCCTGCCCTACAAGTCTGCGGCCGAAGACAAAGTCATTCGCGAGGCGGCCATGGCCGTCGGCGAGACCTCGGGTGAAGCCACGCCGCGCCGGCGCGTCATCAGCGCAGGCGGCGGACGCCGTCGTCGCGAAGAGACGGTCGAGGTCTCGGTCGACACCGCGACCGACGAAGCACCCGAAGAGGCCACGCCGCTGGTCAAGGAGGCCGACCCCGAGCTCGAGCGTCTCCTCGCGGAAGAGGAAGAGATCGAGCGCCGGACCCGCCAGCAACACGAGACGCCGAAGTTCCACGGCGGCGACTCAGAGGACTGAGGTGCCGACCATGACGATCTTTCCTACGGCTGCGGAGCGAACGGAGCGGATGGAGCGCAGCGGAAGTAGCGGAGTGGGAGCGCAGCAATCGTGTTGATGCCGAAGAAGATGAAGCACCGCAAGGTGCAGCGGGGACGCCGCAAGGGCCAAGCCAAGGGTGGCACGCGCGTGCATTTCGGCGACTTCGGCATCCAGGCGCTCGAGCCGGGCTGGATCACGAACCGCCAGATCGAAGCCGCCCGAATCGCGATGACCCGCCACATCAAGCGCGGCGGCAAGGTGTGGATCACGGTCTTCCCCGACAAGCCGGTCACCCAGAAGCCGGCCGAGACCCGCATGGGATCGGGCAAGGGCAACCCAGAGCACTGGGTTGCGGTGGTCAAGCCGGGGCGCGTGATGTTCGAGCTCTCCGGTGTGAGCGAGACGACCGCTCGTGAGGCCATGCGCCTCGCGATGCACAAGCTCCCGATCAAGACGCGCTTCGTCGTGCGCACCGAGGAGGCGTGATGACCGCGCCGATCAAGGAGCTGCGCGACCTGAGCGACGGCGAGCTCGTGACGCGCCTGCGCACGTCCAAGGAAGAGCTGTTCAACCTGCGCTTCCAGAACGCGACCGGGCAGCTGGACAACAACTCCCGGATCGGGTGGATCAAGAAGGACATCGCGCGCTGCGAGACGCTCCTCCGCGAGCGGGAGATCGACGCAGCCGAGTCAGAGATGGTCGAGGGCCGCTGATGGCCACGGAGACGAGCGGAGCCCTGGCCGGACGGCCGGTAGGGCGGAGCGGAGGCGACCAATGAAGGAGACTGAAGCACGTCCGAACCGCAGAAAGCTGCGGGAGGGCACGGTCGTGTCCGCGAAGATGGACAAGACCGTCGTCGTCGCGGTCACTGACCGCGTCCGCCATCGCCGCTACGGCAAGACCCTCCAACGCACGCGCAAGTTCTACGCCCAAGACGACACCAACGACGCCCGCGAGGGCGATCGAGTCCGCATCACCGAGACGCGCCCGCTCTCGAAGCTCAAGCGCTGGCGCGTCATCGAAGTCCTGGAGAGAGCCCGCTAAAGCCATGATCCAGCAGGAGTCACGACTCAAAGTCGCCGACAATTCCGGCGCACGCGAGGTCTTGTGCATCAAGGTCCTCGGCGGCACTCGGCGTCGCTACGCGGGCATCGGCGACATCTTCGTCGCGACGGTGAAGGACGCCGTCCCGGGTGCACCGGTCAAGAAGGGCGAAGTCGTCAAGTGCGTGGTCGTGCGCACGAAGAAGGAGCGGCGTCGTCCCGACGGGAGCTACATCCGCTTCGACGAGAACGCGGCCGTGCTGATCAACGACCAGATGCAACCGCGCGGTACGCGCATCTTCGGCCCGGTCGGTCGCGAGCTGCGCGACCGCCGGTTCATGCGCATCGTGTCCCTCGCCCCGGAGGTGCTCTGAGATGAGCAACACCGCTCCCAAGCTCAAGCTCCGCAAGGGCGATCGCGTGGTGGTCCTCTCCGGCAAAGACCTCGGCAAGGAAGGCGAGATCACCCGCGTGATCCCCGAGCGGCGCATGGTGATCGTCGACGGCGTGAACATGGCGAAGCGTCACCAGCGCGCCACGAAGGCCACGTCGCAGGGCGGCATCATCGACAAGGACATGGCGATCCCGATCGCGAACGTCGCCATCGTCTGCCCTGGGTGCGGACGCAGCCGCGTCGGCTACCGCGTCGAAGGCGGCGACAAGGTCCGCATCTGCAAGAAGTGCGGGAAGGACATATGAGCGCAACGGCCGCGGGCGGGGTATCCCCAGAAATGCTGGCAGAGAGCGAATCGAGGTGATGATGGCCGGCACCACCACGCGCGAGAAGCCGCGCCTGAAGGCCAAGTACGACGACGAGATCCGCGCCACGCTTCAGCGCGAGCTCGCGCTCGAGAACGTCATGGAGGTGCCGCGCCTCGAGAAGATCGTCTTGAACTGCGGTGTCGGCCTGGCCACACAACAGGCTTCGCTGCTGGACGGCGCGGTCGCCGACCTGAGCGTCATCACCGGTCAGAAGCCACTCGTGACCAAGGCGAAGAAGTCGATCGCGGGGTTCAAGCTCCGCGAGGGCAACGCGATCGGCGCCAAGGTCACATTGCGCGGCGACCGGATGTGGGAGTTCTTCGACCGGCTCGTGAGCCTCGCGATCCCCCGCATCCGCGACTTCCGCGGAATGAACACCAAGTCTTTCGACGGCCGCGGCAACTACACGTTCGGTGTGACCGAGCAGCTGATCTTCCCGGAGATCGATTACGACAAGATCGACACGGTGCGTGGCATGGACATCACGATCGTCACCACCGCGACCACCGACGACCAAGGGCGCGCCCTGTTGCGCGCTCTCGGGTTCCCGTTCCGCCGTGACACCGGCGAGGAGAGCTAGCCGATGGCGAAGAAGGCATTGATCCAGAAGCAGCAGCGCAAGCCGAAGTTCAAGGTGCGCGCGTACACGCGATGCCGTCGGTGTGGCCGGGCGCGCTCGGTGTACAAGAAGTTCGCGCTGTGTCGGATCTGCTTCCGTGAGATGGCGCATGCCGGCGAGATCCCCGGCGTGACGAAGGCTTCGTGGTGAGGGGGGTCAGCTCGTGACGATGACCGACCCCGTGGCCGACATGCTCACGCGCATCCGCAACGCCAACGTGGCCTTCCACGATGACGTCGTGATGCCGGCGTCGAAGCTCAAGGAGGCGCTGGCGAAGATCCTCGCTCGCGAGGGCTACATCACCGACTTCGCATTGGAAGACGACCCGGGGCGCCCGGGCCAGAAGCTGCGCATCGTGATGAAGTACACCCAGGACCGCAAGCGCACGATCTCCGGGCTGCGTCGCGTCTCGAAGCCCGGCCTCCGCGTGTACACGAAGGCAACCGATGTGCCGCGCGTGCTCGGCGGCATGGGGATCGCCATCCTTTCCACCAATCAGGGTCTCGTGACCGACCGTGAAGCGCGTCAGCGCAAGCTCGGCGGCGAGATCCTCTGTCACGTCTGGTAGGAGCAGAACCCATGTCCCGTGTCGGCCAAGAGCCAATTCCGATCCCCTCCGGGGTCGAGGTCGTGGTCGAGGGCGCGCGCGTGCGCGTGAAGGGCCCGAAGGGCGAGCTCGAGCACGAAGCACCGGGCGCGATCGCTGTCGCACGCGAGGGCGACGACCTCGTGGTCACCCGACCCGACGACGAGCGCGGGAACCGCGCGCTGCACGGTCTGACCCGATCCCTCGTGGCCAACATGGTCACCGGCGTGTCGGAGGGCTTCGTGCGCGAGCTCGAGATCGTCGGAGTGGGCTACCGAGCCACCGCGCAAGGGCCGTCAAAGTTGGAGCTCCAGCTCGGCTTCTCGCACTCGGTGCAGTTCGAAGCCCCCGACGGCGTCACGTTCGAGGTGCCCCAGCCCACGCGCATCACAGTGCGCGGGTGCGACAAGCAGCTCGTGGGCCAGGTCGCCGCCAACATCCGCAAGATCCGCAAGCCCGAGCCCTACAAGGGCAAGGGCATCCGCTACGCCGATGAGCGCGTGCTGCGCAAGGCCGGCAAGTCGGCCAAGTAGGGAACGGGAAGGTCATGCTCCAGAAGGTCGCGAGCCGCAACCGCAGGCACCGCCGTGTGCGCAAGCACGTGCGAGGCACTGCCGCGCGCCCGCGCCTGTCAGTGTTTCGCTCGGCGCGGCACGTCTATGCGCAGGTGATCGACGACGCGAGCGGACGCACGATCGCATCCGCCTCCACGATGGAGAAGGACGCGCGAGGTGGCGTGACCGCCAACGTGGACGCAGCAAAGAGCGTCGGCAAGCGAGTTGGGGAGCGCGCGAAGGCGGCTGGGATCTCGACAGTGGTATTCGACCGTGGCGGCTATCGGTACCACGGACGTGTCGCGGCAGTCGCCGACGGCGCCCGCGAAGCAGGACTGGAGTTCTAGATGCGAGGCGAAAAGCGAGGAAATGCGCCGCAGGTACCCTGCGGCGCCCGAGCTAAGGCCCGAGCGGCCCGGCGCTGCGCGCCGAGAGCGGGAGATGTGAGCTAGTGCCCGAAGGTCAGTACGAAGAGCGTGTAATCGCGATCAACCGCGTCGCCAAGGTGGTCAAGGGCGGCCGGCGGTTCTCGTTCACCGCGCTCGTTGTCGTGGGTGACGGTGAAGGAAACGTCGGCCTCGGGTACGGCAAGGCGAAGGAAGTTCCGGCCGCTATCCAGAAGGGGATGGAAGAGGGCCGCAAGAACATCTTCAGCGTGCCGCTCGCTGGCTCCACGATCACGCACCAGATCATCGGCGAGCACGACGCAGCGCGGGTGCTGCTCAAGCCGGCTGCGCCCGGAACCGGTGTGATCGCCGGTGGTGCGGCACGCGCCATCCTCGAGGCCGCAGGAGTGCATGACGTGCTGGCGAAGTCGCTCGGATCGTCGAACGCGATCAACGTGTCGCGCGCGACGATCGAAGGGTTGCGCTCGCTCCGGCGACCAGAGGAGGTCGCGGCGCTGCGAGGCAAGTCGGCCGAAGAAGTGTCCACCGCCGGCATGTTGCGTGCGTATCGCGAGCGCAACTCGCCCAAGCCTGAGGTCACGGAGGTCGCGTGATGAGGCGAGGAATTGCGCCGCAGGCACCCTGCGGCGCCCGAGCCGGGGCCCGAGCGGCCCGGCGCGCAGCGCCGAGAGCGGGAAAGTAGATGGCTGGAACCCTCAAGATCACCCAGATCCGCTCCGCCATCGGCACCAAGCCGAAGCAGCGGGGCACCCTGCGTGCCCTCGGCCTGCGCCGCATCAACCAGACTGTTGAGCTCCCGGACCGGCCCGAGATCCGCGGCATGGTGGGTCGGGTGCCGCACCTCGTGAAAGTGGAAGAGGCATGACCATCAAGCTGCACGATCTGAAACCGCCGAAGGGCTCGAAGACGCCGCGCCGGCGCGTCGGGCGCGGCATCGGTGGCAAGGGCGGGAAGACCGCGGGTCGGGGCATGAAGGGCCAAGGCGCGCGCTCCAACATCAAGCCGGGCTTCGAAGGTGGGCAGACGCCGCTGCACCGTCGCACACCCAAGGCGCGGGGCTTCCGCAACCCGTTCCGGGTCGAGTACGCCGTCGTCAACCTCGACACGCTCGAGCTCTTCGACGCGACCACGGTCGTCGATCCCGACGCGCTCCGCGCGAAGGGACTCGTCGCGAAACAGGGTCTCGTGAAGGTGCTCGGCGGCGGTCAGGTCACCAAGGGACTCACCGTCAAGGCGCACGCATTCTCCGCGAGCGCGAAGCGCGCGATCGAGGGTGCCGGCGGAACGACCGAGGTCATTCCGGCGCCGTGGGGCGACCGACGGCCTGCGGCCGGCGGCAACAACGCACTGACCAACCGTTAGGCTGACCGAGCCGCTGGCGAAAGGCAGGCCTGGCACCAATGCTCTCCCGCCTCCGGAACATGTTCCGGGTTCCGGACCTCCGGACCAAGATCCTTTTCACGCTGCTGATCGTCGGCGTGTATCGCTTGGGCGCGCACATTCCCGTGCCGTACGTGGACTTCAACGCGATCAAGGATCTTCAAGAGGGTGCGAAGAACAGCGGTGTGGTCGGTTTCCTCGACCTCTTCTCCGGCGGCGCGATCACGAACGTCGCGGTGTTCTTCCTCGGGATCATGCCGTACATCACGGCGTCGATCATCATGCAGCTGCTCGGCGTGGTCATCCCGAAGCTCGAGCAGTGGCAGCAGGAAGGCCAGACCGGCCAGAAGAAGATCACACAGTGGACGCGATACCTCACCGTCGCGCTCGCGCTCATGCAGTCCACGGGCTTCGTGTTCGCGCTTCACGAGGGAAAGGGTGGCCTGATCGGGCTGAGCGCGGGCTTGCCCGACAACATCGACTTCATCCCCGACTTCTCCGCCGGCCGCGCCGCGCTCATCGTCATGACGTGGACGGCCGGTACCGCGCTCGTGATGTGGCTCGGCGAGCTCATCACCCAGCGCGGCGTCGGCAACGGGATGTCGATCCTGATCTTCGCGTCGGTGGTGTCGTCGTTGCCCGCACAGGGTGGTGCCGTCTACAGCGAGGGAAGCGAGCTCCAGTTCTTCGTCGTGCTCGCCATCGGCATCGCCATGATCGTGGCCATCGTGTTCGTGGAGTCGGGGCAACGCCGAATCCCCGTGCAGTTCGCCAAACGGGTGGTCGGCCGTCGCATGTACGGCGGGCAGAGCACGTACATCCCGTTGAAGGTGAACCAGTCGGGCGTGATCCCGGTGATCTTCGCCAGCTCGATCTTGTCGTTCCCCGCGCTGATCGCGAGCGTCCTACCCAGCAGCGGATTCGGGCTCGACGTCCAAGACTTCATCAACAAGAACCTGGTCAACAACCAGGGTTGGTTCTACATCGGCTTCTATACACTGCTCATCATCTTCTTCGCCTACTTCTACACGGCCATCGCGTTCAACCCTGCCCAACAGGCCGACATCATCCGCAAGCAGGGTGGCTTCATCCCCGGCATCCGCCCCGGCCCACCCACCGAGAAGTACCTGGCGAAGACGTTGAACCGCATCACGTTGCCCGGCTCTCTCTTCCTCGCGGTGATCGCCATCGCACCGCTCCTTGTGTTCGCGCTGTGGGACATCGAGCAGTTCCCATTCGGCGGCACCGCGCTGCTCATCACCGTGGGCGTGGCCCTCGAGACGATGAAGCAGATCGATAGCCAGCTGATGATGCGCAACTACGAGGGCTTCCTCACCTAGGTCTCTGATGACGAACCGCGGCCCACATCTTGTGCTGTTGGGAAAGCAGGGTGCCGGCAAGGGCACCCAGGCTTCCCAGCTCGCCGAGCACTACGGCGTGTTGCACCTCGCAACCGGCGACTTGTTCCGCGCGGCCATCACCGAGGGCACGCCGCTCGGTCTCGAGGCGCAGTCGTACATGGACCGCGGTGAGCTCGTCCCCGACGAGACGGTGATCGGTGTGGTCGAGGAGGTGCTGGATCGGTCGTCGGCGGTGAAGAAGGGCTTCGTGCTGGACGGCTTCCCGCGCACCGTTCCGCAAGCCGAAGAGCTCGAGCGCGTCACCGCCGACAGCCCGCTCGACGTCGTGATCGACCTCGACGTCCCGACGGAGATCGTGCTCCACCGCATCGCCGGTCGGCGCGTGTGCGTGCAATGCCAGACGAACTACCACGTGGACAGTCCGCCGAAGGAGGGCTGGATCTGTGACGTGTGCGGCGGCGACGTCGTCCAGCGTGACGATGACACCGAGGACGCGGTGATGCGGCGCCTCGAGCTCTGGGAGCTCCAGACCCTGCCGCTCATCCAGTTCTACCGGCGGCGCGGTCTCCTGGCCCACGTGGACGGCACCGGCGACAGCGACGACGTGTTTGAGTCGCTGGTGGCCACCGTCGAGCTCCGCATGGGGGACTCCCGGTGAGGCGAGCGACCGCGCCGCAGGTACCCTGCGGCGCAGCGAGCCGGTCGCCGAAGTGGAGAGG
>JBBECS010000049.1 GCA_040881685.1 Acidimicrobiia bacterium
AGGCGAGCATCCCCGTGAAGTGGCGTTGGCGCAGCGCCGCTGCTCGACTAGTGAGCGCGCGCCGCGCGCCGGGCTGAAGTCGGGTCGGAGAGCCGTCCGAGATCGGGACCTTCGCCTCTCCCCGTCGATCACGGCGCGGGCGAACCTCGAAGGATCATGTTCGTCCGCAGTGCCGTCCACATCGACAGCCCGTTCGAGGCCGTGGCGCCGTGCTTCCTACGCGATCCGAGCTGGCTGGAGCCGCTTCTGCCCTCGGGCCCGGGCCATCCGCCTGCGCGGTGTGTGCGCGGCACCGCGCGTCGCCGTGCCGATTCGCTCGTCGTGCCGATCCGATGGGCAATGGCCGACGCGGATGTGTTCCCGTCCCTCGACGGCGACCTGGCGATCGTGCCGGCTGGCGCCCGGAGCACCAGCGTCACCTTCGAAGCGACCTACGCGCTGGTCCTGGATGACGAGGCTCTCGGGACCGAGCACGTCGTCCAAGCCGCCGTCGAAGCGTTCCTCGACGGGCTGGCCGCCGCGCTGCGCGCGGAAGGGCCCGTCTTCACCACCCAAGTCCCTTGTTTGTGGGACCAATGGCCCTAGGGCTCAAGAGGCTCGCATGGTGTGCTGAATCCGAAGTCGATGCGTGAAGGGAGGTTCGGATGTGGGACTGGATGCACGACTGGTGGTGGCTTGGTGTCGGCGGGATGATGCTGTTCTGGGTCTCGGTGGTCTGGAGCATCGTGTACTTGAATCGGTACTGGTCTGACGCCGCGGCTCGTTCGAAGTTGGATGAGCATGTTGCCGACAGCGAGATCGACGAGGTTGAGTCCTGGGGCTCGCGTGAGCTGATTGGGAACTGATGCTTCTCGCACCTCGCTCGACAGGAGACGTGGACGTTGTGACAGACGTTGTCTCCGATCGGTGGCAGTGCCCATCCTGCCGGTCGATGTGGGTCACGGTCGTCGGGGACGGCGCCGACACCAACTTCCTTTGCGAGGACTGTGGTCGGTGCTGGCACGAGACGATGGGGTGGGTCGCTCTGGTTGATCCTCGCTCCTGCATCGACTGCCTTCGAAAGTCGCGGTGCCTCGCCGCGCTCGCAGATCGCTGGTGACCCGTGCTTGCCGCTCACCAGGACGCGAACACGACACAAGGTGATTGAGGTCTTCGCGGATGTCGTGTGCCCGTTCACGCATGTCGGGTTGAAGCGTCTCGTGGCCCACCGGGAGCTGGTCGGGCGACGCGATGTCGCGCTGAAGGTCCGTTCGTGGCCGCTCGAGCTCGTGAACGGCGAGCCGCTCTCGCGTGAGCTGCTCACCGAGGAGATCGCTGAGCTCAGAGCAAGCGTGGCCGCAGATCTGTTCGCGGGCTTCGACCCGTCCCTGTTCCCGCTGTCGTCGTTGCGCGCCCTGGCGTTGACGAACCGCGCCTACCGCGTGAGCGCGCAGCATGGTGAGCTGGTCAGCCTGGCGTTGCGCGACGCCCTGTTCGAGCAGGGGCGCGACATCAGCGACCACACGGAGCTGGCTGCCATCGGCGCAGCCGTCGGGGTGGGTGAGCCGGACGCCGCGGACGAGGCTGCGGTGCTCGACGACCTCGAGGCAGGGCGATCCCGCGGCGTGATCGGCTCGCCACACTTCTTCGTCGACAGTGGTGACTTCTTCTGCCCGACGCTCTCGATCCGGCGGGTGCACGGGCACATGCAGATCACCTTCGATGCCGAAGGATTCAGGACCTTCAGCAGACGCTGCTTCGAGCCCGATCACCGGTAGGGCTGAAGATTCGGGTCAGCGAACCCCGGGGCTCGGTGGCCACCTTCGGCACACCCACCTCGGGTCCTTCGGCCTTGCCCCTCGAGGCTGCTTCCGCCGAGGATGAGATCGACCAGCGACGACGGCGTCGTCGACGACAAGACAGAGGGGTCACATGCAACGACGCACCATCGACCTGATGGTCAGCGGCGCCGGGCTGATGCTGGCCGTCGTCCTGATCGTGTTCGGCGTGTACTTCAACGACCGGTACGCGTTCGCCCAGAACAACGTCCACGACCAGCTCGTAGAGCAGAAGGTGTCGTTCCCGCCGAAGAGCGCGCTTGCGCCCGAAGAGCTCAAGCAGCCAGGCCTCGTGAAGTACGCCGGCCAGGCGGTCGACGACGGCGACAAGGCTCGGGTCTATGCCAACGAGTTCATCGCGCTGCACCTCGAGGGCATCGCTGACGGCAAGACCTACGCCGAGCTCGGCGACCCGCAGTTCGCGCTGCAGGACAAGGTCGCCGCTGCCGAGGAGAGCAATGACCCCGCGCTGCCGGAGTTCCAGGCGCAGCTCGACGAGCTCAGGGGCCAGCGCAACACGCTGTTCACGGGTGAGACGCTCCGAGGCCTGCTGCTCACGACCTACGGGTTTTGGCAGTTCGGCCAGGAGGCCCAGCTCGCGGCGTACGTGAGCTTCGGTGCCGCGGGCATCCTGTTCCTGCTTGTCGGTCTGGGTGTAGTGCACGCGCTTCGCACCCGCCGCAGCGCGGCATAGCGCGAGACATGCCTCGGCGGGAAGCGCCGGTGGTGCACGGGATGCGAGAGCCCGGACGAAGTCCGGGGCTCTCGTGCGAGCTGTGAGCCTGCCGGTCCGGCGGGCCAAGCTGCTCGAGATCGCGACGATCGTTTGGAACCTCCTCGAAGTGTTCGTCACGATCGGACTGGGTATCGCGGCCGGCTCACTGGCGCTGATCGCGTTCGGGCTCGATTCGATCGCGGAGATCCTCGCGTCGGGCGCCGTGCTGTGGCATCTCCGTGGCGGTGTCGACGCGGCGCGCTCGCGCCGCGCGCTGCGGCTGGTCGCGGTTGCGTTCTTCGCGCTCGGGGGAGTGCTCCTGATCGGCGGGATCCGGAATCTTGCCGTTGAGCAGCGCCCGGACGACTCTCCTTTCGGAATCGCGTACCTCGCGATGACTGCTTGCGTGATGCTCGGCCTGGCATTTGCGAAGCGGCGACTCGGCACGACGGTTGAGAGTCATCCGCTGGTGCACGAGACCCGGGTCACGTTCCTCGATGGGATCCTTGCGACCAGTGTGCTGTTGGCCTTGGTCGCGAACTCGGCCTTCGGTTGGTGGTGGGCCGATCCGATCGCGGTAGTCGGCGTGGCTGTGGTGGCGATCTTCGAAGGTGTGGCAGCACTGCGGGAACACGCGTCCCGACGCAGCGCCGGCGCGATCCAACTCGATGCCATCGTCGGCACGGTCCGCATCGATGGCGACGTCGAATTCGATCCCGGAGGCATCGGCAAGGGCTTGGCTGCCGATCTCGTGGTCGAAGAGCTGCTCGCGGGCGGTGCGAAGGGTGCAATGGTGAGCATCGGTGGCGACCTCCGAGCGGAGGGTGCCGGGCCCGAAGGGTCGGGTTGGGTGATCGCGGTCGCCGATCCGAGTGCCCCTGACCGCGTCATCGCCACCCTCGCATTCGAGGCCGGAGCAGTCGCCTCGACGTGGCGCACGAAACGCGCGTGGCTCGCGCCCGACGGGACATCGCGTCACCACCTCATCGATCCGAGAACCGGTGAATCGGCCGCGACCGGGCTCGCCGGTGTCACGGTCGTTGCCGGCCGCGCGTGGCGGGCCGAGGTGCTTGCCAAGGCCGCGTTTTTGGCAGGGGGTCATGAAGGCAACTCGCTCCTCGCTTGCCATGGCGCGGCGGCGCTGTTGGTTGCCGACGACGGCACTATCCAGCAATCGGGCGACCTCGCACCATTCGTACTCGAGGAAAGGGGAGAGCAATGAAGGTTTGGATCGACCAGGCTGCCTGCATCGGCAACGGGATCTGCGCCGAGTTAGCGGCGGACGTTTCAAGTTCGACGGTGAGTACGCCTACGTCCGAGACGGCGACCGCGTGCTGAAGGACCGCGGCGCGATGGTGATGGTTCCGCACGGCCGAGAGGACGTAGTGCTCGACGCCGCCGAAGAGTGCCCCGCAGCGTGCATCCACATCGAGGGAGCCTGAATGTGACCTTGTGCCCTGCCGCGTCTCGTCCTGCCGTAGGACATTCGGCTCATGGATCGAATCCGTAAGCCGAGCATCACCCGCGGCGGCCTGCTCATGACCGCGGCAGTCGCCGCCGTCGGTTGCTGGCTACGTCACGGTTGAAGCCGAGCAGCCCGCCAGCGCGCCCGGTGAGGTTGCTTGCGGCATCCCGGGATTCGATCACCCTGGTATCGAGCTGCACAATGACATCGCGCGTTCGGACGACGAAGCTCTCCGGTGGGAGGTACGCGGAAGGGGCGCTTCGTTCTCCACTGACTTCGACTATCACTCCGACCGCGGCGGCCGTGCACGATGACGGAACTCGGCGATCCCGCGCGCGTCGACTTGTTCCTCGGTTCGGCGACCAGCGCCATAGCGCGTACTTCCCTCGATGTGACAGGAGCGTAGGAGCGACGCAGCACCTAGGCTCCGCCTGTCGAGACTTAGGGGCCCTGATGGACGCTTGGCAGATGACCGACAGCGAACGCACCGCGTTCGCCGACCTCGCCGATTCACTGACACCCGCCCAATGGGATCAGCCGTCACTCTGCGACGGCTGGAAGGTTCGCGACGTCGTGGCCCACGTAGCCGATGGTGCTGACGTGAAGATGGGCAAGATGATGATCACCGCGGTGAAGTACGGCTTCCGCATGAACACGATGAACCAGCGCGAGGCCCAGAAGGCCGGAGCCAAGCCTACGGACGAGCTGCGAAAGGAGCTGCGCGCGACCGTGGGCGTCCACAAGGCGCCCGGCCCGATGAAGCCTGAGGACATGTTGTTGGAGACGATCGTCCACGAGCAGGACGTCCGTCGCCCGCTCGGGATCGCTCGGGCCTACTCGGCCGACGAGATGAAGGTCGCGTTGGAACGCGCCACGTTGCAGGGAAACACCTTTCTGCCGATCAAGAAGCGGATCGTCGACGTCAAGCTCAAGGCGACCGACGTCGACTGGGAACACGGTGAGGGCTCCGAGGTGAGCGGGCCCGGTGAGGCCCTGCTCATGACGATGGCCGGACGGCCAGTCGCACTAGCCGAGCTCTCGGGACCGGGCCTCGACACTCTGAAGCAACGCCTCGGCGCTTAGTTGTAGATCCCAAAGCTCAGGGATCAGGCGCGGGTCGCCAAGACTCGGTGCTAGGTGACCGGCCAGAAACCGAGGCCTTCGACGTGCTCTGGAAGGGAACGTCGCGCGATCAGCTTGTCCATCCACTTGTCCATCTACTCGGGCTGAACGCCGTGGACTCGATGGACGCAATGGACTACAAAGACGTTGCCTACCAACACAACAACACGCGGTGGACGCGACGAGACGGGTACCGCCTCCTTTTTTTGCCAAGGTGAGGGTCGCGGGTTCGAATCCCGTCGTCCGCTCCAAGTTTGCGCAGTTCAGCAGCCTCTGCGGAGGCCGCTGTTGCATCTACCGACCCGGTTGCCAATCACTTTGCCAAGCCGCTGTGTTGGTCCGCCTGAGCGAACGCGTACGCTATCGGGGACGGCGATGGGGCTCGCCGAGAACCGCAGCCCAGCTGCTGATGGCTCCTACCTCAGCCAAACTCTGTGGGAGGTGGGTCGTGCGGTTCGTCTGGGTGGGCCTGGCCGGAGCCGCGGGCGCGGCCACGCGATACGCCATCGGCCTGGCGATCGGAGCGGAACGATTTCCGTGGGCCACGCTGCTCATCAACATCTCGGGTTCGTTCGTGTTGGCGTTCGTGATCACCGTCGCCACCGAACGGCGCCTGCCCTTGGAGGTCTCGACCGCGATCACGGTCGGGTTCCTCGGCGCGTACACGACGTTCTCGACCTTCATGTGGGAAGGCTTCGTGCTGGGCAGGACCGGACGCGGTGTGACCGCAGTGCTGTACATCACGGTCTCGATCGTCGGGGGACTGGTCGCGGCCTGGGGCGGCTATCAGCTCGGGCGGGTCGCACGGTAAGGCGGGCTTCGAGACCGATCGATCGCGCTGACGAGCCGCCCGCCGCCCGCCGTCGGGTGTATGCAGCTGGATCTAGTGCGAGGGTTCATTCGATCTCCCCGTCGGGGTCGGGGGACCGCAGGCGCGCCAGCGCGACGACGCCGAGCGTGCCGGCGAGGAGCGACGCGGCCAGGATCCCAACTTTGGCCTCACCCAAACGGGACCCTGAGAAGGCGAGGTTGGCCACGAACAGCGACACGGTGAACCCGATGCCGGCGAGGGCGCCGATCGCGGCGATGTGCGTCACTCGCAGCCCCGCCGGGAGCGTGGCCCGGCGGGTGCGCAGTGCGAGCAGGGTTGCACCGACGATCCCGAGCGGCTTGCCGACGACCAACCCGAGGGCGACGCCGCCGGTGATCGTGCTCGTCGTCGCCCGATCCAAGGTGGTCGCGGTGAGGGCGACACCCGCGTTCGCCAACGCGAACAGCGGGACGACCGCGAAGCTCGACCACGGGTGCACCGCCCGTTCGATCCTCTCGAGCGATCCTTGTCGGGGTCCCCGCACGGCCGGGATCAACAAGGCGAGCACGACGCCGGCGATCGTCGCCTGCACGCCCGACTCGTGGGCGCAGATCCACAGCACGACCCCGGCACCGGCGTAGACCCACGTGGTCGCACGGCCGGTGCGGCGCAGGGCGATCACCATCATGACGACAGCCACCCCGCTGAGAAACCAGCTCGCGTCGAAACCTTGTGCATAGAAGATGGCGATGACCGCGATGGCGCCAATGTCATCCACGATCGCCAACGTCAGGAGGAACACCCGCGCCCCTCGGGGCACCCGGGGCCCCAGCAGCGCCAGCACCCCGAGCGCGAAGGCGATGTCGGTGGCCATCGGGATCGCCCAGCCGCGCCGGGCGTTCCCGTCGGTGGCGCTGAACGCGACGAACAGCAGCGCCGGGACGACCATGCCCCCGACCGCAGCGAACACCGGAAGGGCGGCGGTCTTGGCGTGGCGGAGCTCCCCGTCGACGAACTCCCGTTTGATCTCGAGCCCGACCACGAAAAAGAACAGCGTCATGAGCCCGTCGCTCACCCAGTGCCGCAGGTCGAGCGTGATGGCGACATCGCCGACGCCAAGCGTCAGCGCCTGCGACCAGATGTCGCGATACGACGTGGCGTCGAGGTTCGCCCAGGCCAAGGCCGCCGCCGCCGCGACCAGCAGCCCGAGGCCCGACAGCGCCTCCACCGAAACGAACTCCTGGCCAAGCGGCGGCAGGAGTCGCCTCGCCTTGGACAACGGGGAATGCTTACGAGGACTCAATGGTCGGCCTCCGGCGCGCGCGTCTAC
This sequence comes from Acidimicrobiia bacterium, assembly GCA_040881685.1. Taxonomy (NCBI): domain Bacteria; kingdom Bacillati; phylum Actinomycetota; class Acidimicrobiia; species Acidimicrobiia bacterium. The sequence goes on from JBBECS010000049.1 coordinate 7,261, forward strand.
GGATGCCGACCAGACTTCCCGGCTCGCCGGACTCAGCCTACAAGCAGTACCGGCTCAGACGTACGGGATCTCGTCGACACATGTCGCCACTCAAGGCAAGTGTGCGACTGGCACGCTGCGTGCGATGGGGTCAGACAGGCGCGGGCAACACGACGCAGAACCGACTGCCGTGGCTGGGAGCCGCCTCGACCCAGATGCGCCCGCCGTGTCGATCGACGATTCGCCGGCAGATCGCCAGGCCTAGACCGGAACCGCGCGGAGTGTCGCCAGCCTGGGCGCGATGGAAGGGTGAGAAGATCTGGTCTCGTTGTTCGGGCGGACGCCGATGCCGTTGTCGGTCACGCGTACGCACCACCGCGGTGCACAACGTCATGACCTGACCCGGCGCTTCAGCGGTATTCGTCGTGGCGTCGGAGCCAGGCCATCGTCCACTCGAGGTCGTCTTCGTCTCGTCCCTTCGGGGTCAGGTCGAGGAGTTGATACGCGCCGTTGAATGCGTCGAGACCGCGCGCGTAGCAGGAGTATGTGTGGAAGACCTCGTCGCCGCGGCGTGCGAACGCGCTGAGACCGGCGAGCTCTTCGGGCGGGTCAGCGGCCGGCGCGTAGTTGTAGACCGACGCATGCGTGATGCCGAAGTCGACGTTGAAGTCGGTACCGAGGGTTGAGACCCACGGGAACGTCCAGCCCATGCGTCGGCGATACGCGAGCAGGCGATCCAGCGACGCACGGGACGCAGCCAAGAAGGTGACGTCGCGGGCTGCGAGATGAACGCCGACGCCGTCGAACGAATCGGCCCAGAACGAGCAGCTCGGGCAACCCTCAGGCCAGTCGGGACCAAACATGAAGTGGTACACGAGTAGCTGACTGCGATCCTCGAACAGCTCGACGAGGGATCGCGAGCCGTCTTCGGTGTCGAATACGTAGTCCTTCTCGATCCGTACCCAGGGCAGGGCTCTGCGTTGGCGGCTCAGCTCATCGCGCTGGCGGGTGAGGGCCTTTTCGCCCTCGAGCAAGGCGAGGCGTGCTTGCAGCCACTCGTCGCGACTCGCGACGGCTGGCTCGCTCACGGCTGACGGCCGAGAAACGCGGCGAGCTGATCGGTCGAGCTGGTTTCGTCGCCGACGGGGATCTCGGGATCAAAGCCGGCGAACGATCGGATCTCGTCGGTGACGAAACCTCGACCGATGCCCAGCACGGTCGCGGCGACCGCTTCGGGCAAATCGCCGTCTTGTCCGGTCGCGCGCGCGATGTCCCACGAGTGGGTAGCCGTGTCGAGGAGATTGATGCTCAAACCGGCGTGCGCGGGCATCGGTCCCGCGCCGATGTTGACCTCACCGTCGAGACCCCGTGCCTGCCATGCCGCGAGCGTGCGGTCGGCCTCGGTGCGGAACTGCCCGCGCAGATCGGACTCGAGCGGGTACGAGTTCATGTCGGCCAGGAGCTCTTCGCCGTTCGCGCCGCGGCCCATGTTCACGACCACACCGAACGTGTGACCGAGCAGGGCGCGCACATCCCAGTCTCGACACGGGGTCGGGGCGTCGAGCTGCTCGGGTTTTATGCCCGCCACGATCGTGGTGGCGTGGTCGAAGGTCTGAGCCAATGCGTCGAGCAGTTCCATGGTTCTCCTTCGGTGGGTGGCTTGCGTCAGCCCGTGGTATGTAAGAAGATACTTACATGTCTGCCAGCGCCGCGCCAGATCAGATCGACCTGGTCGCACATGCTCTGGCCGACCCGACCCGTCGGGGTCTGTTGCGGCTCGTTCGTGACGAGGAGCGGCCCGCCGGCGAGCTGGCGGCGGCATTCCCGCAGATCAGCCGGCCCGCGGTGTCCCAACACCTCCGGTTGCTGCGGGAGGCGGGGTTGGTGAGCATTCGTCCCGCGGGCAACCGCCGGCTGTATCGGGCCCAGGCGGACGGGTTGGGCGACATGTGGCGGTTCATCGACGGGATGTGGACCGATCGGCTCACCAAGCTGAGGCGCGCGGCCGAACAGGCCGAACGAGCCAAACCGAAACGGAGGAAGCAGTGACCGAGACTTCCGCCGCCACGACCACGATCGAGCAGACGGTGCGGATCGCGGCGTCACCCGAGACCCTCTGGGCGTTCTGGACGGATCCGACGCGACTCGCTGAGTGGTGGGGCAGCGAGGCCGAAGTGGTTGCCGAGCCGGGTGGAGTGTTCCGTGTGGTCATGGAGTCCGGTCCGATCATGCGAGGCACGTTCACCGAGCTCGACCCGCCGAACCGGCTCGTCTTCACCTTCGGGTGGGAGCAGAACGCACCTGGCGAACCGCTGGCGCCAGGATCAACCCTCGTCGAGGTCACCCTGACGCCCGACGACGGCGAAACCGTCCTTGTCCTGCGTCATTCCGAGATGCCCGCGACCCACGCCGCAGACCATGAGCAGGGTTGGCAGCACTTCGTCGGCGAACGCCTCGTCGCAGTGGCGACGGGCACATGACGATGTCAGCGCGCCCATCCACAACCGAAGCTGTCCCATGAGCGTCGATGTCGTCACTGAGATCACGATCGCGCGCCGCGTCGAGGCGGTTGCGGCGTACGCCACCGATCCGTCGAACGCACCGGAGTGGTACCTCAACATCGACACCGTCGAGTGGTTGACGCCGCCACCGGCGCGAGTGGGGTCAAAGGTTGCGTTCGTGGCCCGCTTCTTGGGTCGCCGCCTGGCGTACACCTACGAGCTCGTCGACCTCGTGCCCGGTGAGCGCCTCGTCATGCGCACTGCCGACGGCCCGTTCCCGATGGAGACCACCTACACATGGACCGCGCCGAGTCCCGAGGCGACGCACATGGTGTTGCGCAACCGCGGCGAGCGAGCGGGTTCTCGAAGGTGACCGGCCCGTTCATGGCTGCTGCGATGCGCCGAGCGAACAGCAAGGATCTCGCTCGCCTCCAATCAATCCTCGAGTCCACGTGACGCACCGATCACCGCCGACTTACCCGCGGGAGTGTGCACCGTCCGCTTCTTAGCGGTCGCTGCGCGCTTCGAGGTGTTCGGCGAGCTTGTTGAATGCCATGGTCCATCCGGTGGCACCGGGGGAGTCGCTGGGAATGCCCGCGTGGGTCATCACCATCTTCGTTCGGCCACCAAGGTCTTCGAGCTCGACGCGGATCTCCGTGGTGGTGGGATGTCCATCGGGCATGCCCATGTCCGCCGGTGATTGCACGTTGCCGTGCTCGTCGGACATCGACTCGGTGTAGACGAGTCGCTCGTTCTCGACGACTTCGCGGTACTCGCCCGTGAACCACATCTGCATCGGCCCGTTCGGGGTCTGCATCTCCATGCACACCAGCCGGGTTCCACCGATGCGTACATCCATCTTCGCGACTGGAATGGTGGCACCGTCGGGGCCGTACCAGGCCTTGAAGTGCTCCGGATCGGTCCACATCTGCCACATGACATCGACCGGGGCATCGAAGGTGCGTTCGATCACCACGGCGTCCTGGGATGCGTTGTCGTCGGTCATCGTCTTCGTCCGTCCTTAGGTTGCGATTGGAGTTGTGTGAGGTAGTCGTCCATCCGGTCGAAGCGGGCCTCCCAGACGGGCCGGTACTGCTCGGCCCAGGTCGAGACCTCCTTGAGTGGCGCGGCGTCGAGGGCGCACGGTCGGTATTGGGCTCGGTGACTGCGGAGGACCAATCCGGCCCGTTCGAGCACCTTGATGTGCTTCGAGATCGCCGGGAGCTTCATGTCGAACGGCGCGGCGAGCTCGTTGACAGTCGCGGCACCCTGGGCGAGTCGGGCCAGGATCGCTCGGCGTGTCGAGTTGGCCAGTGCGGCGAACGTTTGGTCGAGCCGGTCCTCGTCGATCACTGTGGCCACGGCTCCCTCCTATTTTCCTGAACCGATAATTAACCAAAGCGGAAACTACACGGGGAGTCCCTTCGGCGCAAGAGGTCGGACGCTGATGAGCGAACGCGAACGAGGGCAAGAGCGGTTCTGGGCGCTCGCCGAACCGCTCCTCGCGCGGGCCGGCGTCACGCGATCGACGATGATGGGCTTCCCGTGCCTTCGCCTTGACGGCGACTTCTTCGCCAGCTGTGACCACCGCAGCGGCCATCTCGTGGTCAAGCTCGATGAGCAGCAGGTGTCCGCTCTCATCGACGCGGGCAAGGCGGACGTGTTCGCGCCGAGTGGCCGTCCATTTCGCGAGTGGGCGAGCATCCCGTACCGACGCCATCGGAGCTGGGGTCCGATCCTTGAACGAGCCCTCGCGCTCTCAGCCGAACGTCTCGCGTCGCCGCGCCCGCGCCGCCGTACCAAACGCGCGTAGAGGTCGTGCGCTGCGCCGATGTGGCGCGGCGTTCCCGATTCGTGAGGTGTCAGCGCCGCGTGCGATCGCCGCCGCGACGGCTGGTCGGGATGAGGGCGATGGAAGTGACCTGTGGACCGTTCGTCTCGGGGACGCAGCACGACAGATCGGTCAAGCACGCGGCCGGCGGTGGCGACCCCTCCAGCGTGGCGCGCACGTCGTCGAGCTGCTCGGCGAACCGCTCGAGCTCCCCGATGCGCTCGGCGATCTCGGCGCGCTTGGCCTCGACCAGCCGCGCGACCTCCTCGTGGGCCGGGGCGCAGGTCACGCCGTCCCAGATCGGGAGCACCTCGGCGATCTGCTCGCAGGTCAGACCCATGCGCCGGGCCCGGGTCACAAAGAGCAGACGGGCCGCCGCGTCCTCGTCGTAGTCGCGGTAGCCGGCGCTGGTGCGAGTCGGACTGGCGACCAGGCCGATCCGCTCGTAGTAGCGGACGGTGGACGCGGGCACGCCGACCCGCTCGGCCAGCTCGGAGATCCGCACAACTGGAGCCTAAGCCTTGCACCCCAGTGCAAGGTCAAGGTCTCGGCGGCGACTTTTCTGTCGGAAGGGCTTGACCTTGTATTCGAGTTCAGGGCTTACGCTCGACCCATCACAGGAACAGTCGAAGGAGTACCCGATGAGCACGTTCACCCGAGACAACACCGAGGTCGCTTGGGAGATCGAGGGCGGCGGCCAGCAATACAAGGGCGAGGAGGGCGGCATGGTCATCGCCCTGGAGCGGTGGAACAAAGGTCTCGACACGACCGAGATGTTCGCCGAGCTCCCCGACGGCGCCTGCCAGGAGCAGCACTGGGGCTACGTCATCAAGGGCAGCATCACGATGCGGTACACCGACGGACGCACCGAGACGCTCTCGGCCGGCCAGGCGTACTACATCGCACCGGGACACAACGCCGTCGTGGACGAGGGCGTCGACCTGGTCGAGTTCACCCCAGCCGATCAGAGCCCGGACATGAAGCGCTAGGTGATCAGCCAAGGGTCTTCAAGTATTCAAATGATTACTTGACAAAGGCGGGGTGACTCCGTAGCGTCCAGACCCGTGGGATCGCGGGGCGCCAAAGACGC
>JBBECS010000050.1:0-75487 GCA_040881685.1 Acidimicrobiia bacterium
TAACAAGGTAGCCGTACCGGAAGGTGCGGCTGGATCACCTCCTTTCTAAGGAGCTCACACTGCTTCCATTTTCACGAATGGGGCAGCTCCTACGTTGATCACTGGCCGAGTCGGCGAGATTGGTACACCGAACGTCACCGCCTCTTCGGAGGGAGGGACTTGTAGGCCTGAGCTCGTCGGCGCGGTGTCACTGTTCCGTTTTGAGGGAGTTGGACCGCGCCCCTTCGGGGCGTGCCGGCTCTCCCCGAGGCATCCCCCGTCAACGTTCTCCGCGCCTGTGCAGCGCGACGTCAGTGCGGCCAGCCTCGGCACGCCCCTTGAGAGCTGAAGAGCGAGCACGAGCATCTCTACAAACAGTGCAAGGAGTTATCCCAAGCTAGAAAGAGCCAACGGTGGATGCCTTGGCGCCAGATGCCGATGAAGGACGTGGGTGGCTGCGAAAAGCCGCGGGGAGCTGTCGACCAAGCTTTGATCCGCGGATCTCCGAATGGGGCAACCCGGCTGGGGTCATGCCCAGTCACTCTGGCCTGAATTCAATAGGGTCAGAGAGGGAACCGAGGGAACTGAAACATCTCAGTACCTCGAGGAAAAGAAAGCAAGAGCGACTCCCTGAGTAGCGGCGAGCGAAACGGGAAGAGCCCAAACCGTCGCAGTGGTACAGCCTGCCGGCGATGCTGCGATGGGGTTGTGGGACCCACCAGGAGGGACGGCAGAACCTCCAGGAAGTCATCAAGTCACTGGATAGTGGAAGCGCTCTGGAAAGGCGCGCCGCAGAGGGTAACGGCCCCGTACACGAAATCCGAGTGACCTTCCGGTGGTGTTCCCGAGTAGCACGGGATCCGGGAAAGCCCGTGTGAATCTGCGAGGACCACCTCGTAAGGCTAAGTACACGCTGGCGACCGATAGTGCACGAGTACCGTGAGGGAAGGGTGAAAAGTACCCCGGGAGGGGAGTGAAATAGAACCTGAAACCGTTGGCTTACAAGCAGTCAGAGCGGACTTGTTCCGTGATGGCGTGCCTTTTGAAGAATGAGCCGGCGAGTTACCGTTCGTGGCGAGGTTAACCCGAGAGGGGAAGCCGGAGCGAAAGCGAGTCTGAACAGGGCGTTCAGTCGCGGGCGGTAGACCCGAAGCCGAGTGATCTATCCATGGGCAGGCTGAAGCGAGGGTAAGACCTCGTGGAGGGCCGAACCCACCAAGGTTGAAAACTTGGGGGATGACCTGTGGATAGGGGTGAAAGGCCAAGCAAACTCGGTGATAGCTGGTTCTCCCCGAAATGCATTTAGGTGCAGCGTCGTGCGTTCAGTATCGGAGGTAGAGCACTGGATGGTCTAGGGGGTCTACCAACTTACCGAAATCAACCAAACTCCGAATGCCGATACTCCAGAGCACGGCAGTGAGACCATGGGGGATAAGCTTCATGGTCGAGAGGGAAACAGCCCAGAACGCCAGCTAAGGCCCCGAATTCTGTGCTCAGTGGCAAAGGATGTGGGATTGCCCAGACAGCCAGGAGGTTGGCTTAGAAGCAGCCACCCTTGAAAGAGTGCGTAACAGCTCACTGGTCGAGTGATCCCGCGCCGACAATGTAACGGGGCTCAAGCACAGAGCCGAAGCTGCGTCATCCGTAAGGATGGGTAGGGGAGCGTCGATCACCGCTGTGAAGCGACGGGGGAACCCGTCGTGGAGCGTGGTCGAGTGCGAATGCCGGTATGAGTAGCGAACGAGGGGGGAGGAACCCCTCCGCCGAATGCCCAAGGGTTCCTGGGGAAGGCTCATCCGCCCAGGGTTAGTCGGGAGCTAAGGCGAGGCCGAAAGGCGTAGTCGATGCACAACAGGTCGACATTCCTGTACCACCGTGTCCGCGCCAACCCCTAAGGGGTGCGATCGGGGGCTGTCCTTCGGGACGAACCTGTCCCAAACCCCGGTGGGTAGCGATGGGGGAACGCAGGAGGGTAGGTCTACCGGGCGTTGGTTGTCCCGGGGCAAGCAGGTAGGGGGGTCGGTAGGCAAATCCGCCGGCCAACTCCGAGATGTGATGCCGAACCGTTTTAGGTGAAGTGACTGATCCCATGCTGTCGAGAAAAGCCTCTAGTGAGCTGACACGGTGCCCGTACCCCAAACCGACTCAGGTGGGCACGTAGAGAATACGAAGGCGATCGGGAGAACTCTGGTTAAGGAACTCGGCAAATTGCCCCCGTAACTTCGGAAGAAGGGGGGCCTCAGTAGGGTTGCGGACTTCGCGTCCAAAGCCCGAGGAGGCCGCAGAGACCAGGGCCAAGCGACTGTTTACTAAAAACACAGGAGCGTGCGAAGTCGCAAGACGATGTATACGCTCTGACGCCTGCCCGGTGCCGGAAGGTTACGCGGAGGGGTTAGCCGCAAGGCGAAGCTCTGAAGCTAAGCCCCGGTAAACGGCGGCCGTAACTATAACGGTCCTAAGGTTTTGCCCCGCTAGTCGTGGCGGGGTGTTGCCCCTCATCGCAGCAATGCGATGAGTGCAGTTGGCTAAGTGCTGGAAAACCCGAGAATCCGGCGGTACTCACGAAGTACGTGAGTGACAATCCGTCCGGTGCGGACAATCAGCAGGAAAGGCCCAACCGCGAACGAATGATCTCGGACCGCAACCAGCGGTGCATCATTCGAGTCCATCGTTGTTGGGAATCCTCAGAGGCCATACGCCAACCGACTCATATCCGATCATGAGTCGAAGAGATGGTCCGAGCCTCATGGCGACATGGGGAACGACTCGAGCGAAATTCCTTGTCGGGTAAGTGAATTGCCCTACACGCGGGTGACCGTGTGTGCAGACCCGCTCATAACGGCGAAGCCCAAACCGACTGCCTCGATTCAAGGACGAGGCGATAGGCGGTGGGTAATGCCGTGGGAAGTCCTCTGCCTCGTACTCGAGGTATGACCCCGTAACGACTGATCCCTTCGGGGAGAGGCGTCGGTTGCTGTCACACGTCGGCCGTACGGTCGGCGCATGACAAATCTAAAATCGGCGCAATACGCGGGCTCTCGAAATGCTCGTGAGACGGATCTCCCGTCGTACATCTTCGGATACGTCGACGGTGAGGGATGCTTCACGGTCTCGATCTCTCCACGCCGCACTCTTCGAGTCGGTTGGGAGGTGAGGCCAAGCCTGTCGGTCAGCCAGAACGGCGACCGCAGCGAGGTGTTGCTGGAAATTCAGCAGTACTTCGGTTGCGGCACGCTCCGGCCCGACCGCAGCGACCGAACAGTGAAGTGGGAGGCGAGAAGTCTCCCTGTGCTTCGCTTGATGGTCGTCCCACACTTTCAGCGCTATCCGCTGAGATCCGGCAAGCACCGCGACTTCGAGCTGTTCGCAGACATCTGCGAGCGGATGGCTCGCGGCGAGCACTTGGTGCCGGCCGGACTCGTCGAGATCGTGCGACTGGCTAGTCAGATGAACCCGAGCGGTCAGCGGGGATATCGACCGGAAGCGATCATCGCCTCACGGCATGTTTGAGATGAAGGCATAGTCTGCCCCGTTGGAAACAACGGATAAAGGCGAAGTTCCGACCTGCACGAATGGCGTAACGACTTGGCTACTGTCTCAACCAGAGACCCGGCGAAATTGCACGACGAGTAAAGATGCTCGTTTCCCGCAGAAGGACGGAAAGACCCCGTGGACCTTTACTACAATTTGATGTTGGGTTTTGACATATGCTGTGTAGGATAGGTGGGAGACTTGGAAGCTGGGGCGTTAGCCTCGGTGGAGTCAACCTTGAAATACCACCCTTCATATCTTGAGGCTCTAACCCAGACCCGTGAATCCGGGTCGGGGACAGCGTCAGGTGGGTAGTTTGACTGGGGCGGTCGCCTCCTAAAGAGTAACGGAGGCGCCCAAAGGTTCCCTCAGAATGGTTGGAAATCATTCGTAGAGTGCAAAGGCAAAAGGGAGCTTGACTGCGAGACCTACAAGTCGAGCAGGGACGAAAGTCGGGCTTAGTGATCCGGCGGTACCGTATGGAAGGGCCGTCGCTCAACGGATAAAAGCTACCCTGGGGATAACAGGCTTATCTCCCCCAAGAGTCCACATCGACGGGGAGGTTTGGCACCTCGATGTCGGCTCATCGCATCCTGGGGCTGAAGTAGGTCCCAAGGGTTGGGCTGTTCGCCCATTAAAGCGGTACGCGAGCTGGGTTTAGAACGTCGCGAGACAGTGGATGAAACGCGCTGTCTATAAATTCGGCTATATGCTGGAAACACCGAGAATCCTGCGCTACGAGTTCGGAAATCGAACCGTGACAATGCGTTAGGTGCGGTCAATCAGCAGGAAAGGCTCAGCAATTCTCGGTAGCACGAGATCGCTGAGAATCCTCAGAGACCATACGCCGAACACCACTGGAGTCTTCAGTGGTGAAGATATGGTCCGACCTGCATGGCGACATGCAGAGCCAGACAGAAATGATCTGGCCTCCTCACGACACACGGTCGTGTCGGAGTAACAACAGTGTCGGTCCCTATCCTCTGTGGGCGTAGGAGATTTGAGGGGAGCTGTCCCTAGTACGAGAGGACCGGGACGGACGCAGCTCTGGTGTGCCAGTTGTCCTGCCAAGGGCACGGCTGGTTGGCTACCTGCGGAATGGATAAGCGCTGAAGGCATCTAAGCGCGAAGCCGGCCTCGAGATGAGATCTCCCATCGGGTTAACCGAGTAAGGCCCCTGGATGACGACCAGGTTGATAGGCCGGACGTGCAAGCACGGTGACGTGTTCAGCCGACCGGTACTAATCGGCCGAGGGCTTGGGATCTTCTTGCCTTGTGCTCGTGCTCGCTCTTCAGCGCTCAGGTGGCGTTTGACAACGCAGAGACGAAGCGGCTCCGAAGGAGCGGCGACGGGTATCCCGGCGCCGAGCGGAGTCGATCAGTCCAAATTGTTCCGGTGGCAACAGCGGCGGGGAAACACCCGTTCCCATTCCGAACACGGCAGTGAAGACCGCCAGCGCCGATGGTACTTGGGGGGAGACTCCCCGGGAGAGTAGGTCGCCGCCGGGCTTTCTTCGAGCGAAGCGCCCTCATCGCGAGGGCGCTTCGTCGCGTTCGGACACAACAACAGCGCGGAACAAGAGGCGATTGCACACACACCGGTACGCTCCGACGCATGGCTCGCCCTGACGATCGTCGCGACGCGCGCTCATCACGTGCGCCGTCGAAACGGGGGCAGGGCTCCAAGCGGACGGGAACGTCTTCGAAGCGGGCGACGCCGAGCTTCTCGAAGCAGTCGCAGCACCCGAAGCGGATGCAGACCACCGGGCGCGACCGCGCGATGGAGGGCGGGTTCGGACCGTACGGCGCGCCGAGGGCCCCCGAACGAGAGCGACGGCCGGATGAAGCCCGACCCCAGCGAGCGACGCCGCAGTCGCGCCTTCGTCTTCGGGGCGAACGGCGTTCGGGCGGGACGTCCGCCGGCTCGGAGCGCAACCGACGGGCGGCACCCACGCGCACGACCCGCCGTCGGCGGCGCGCACCGTCCGACGTCGAAGCGGAGATCCTCCGCCTCGGGGGCCGGCGCGGCCCCGCGCTGTTGAACCAGCTCCTCGCGGCCGCGGACGAGTTCGGCAACGGCCGCGACCGCGACGCACTCAACAAGGTCCGACGTGTGCGCGACGCGTTGCCGGACTCGCCGACAACGCGCGAGCTGTGCGGCCTGGTGCAGTACCGGCTCGGCAACTACCGCGCGGCGGCGAAAGAGCTCGAGGCGTTCGTCGAGCTGACCGACGCGGTCGAGCAGCATCCCGTCCTGATGGACTGCTACCGCGCGCAGCGGCGGTGGCGGAAGATCGACGAGCTCTGGGCTGACCTCGCGGCCACCTCTCCGTCGGCCGAGCTCGTGACCGAAGGCCGGATTGTCGCCGCGGGGGCTCGCGCCGACCAGGGCGACCTCGACGACGCGATCTCGATGCTCGCGCGCAAGGCCAAGGCCGTGAAGCAGCCCCGCCCGTACCACCTCCGCCTCTGGTACTCGCTCGCCGATCTCGAGGAACGGGCCGGCAACCTTGCCCGGGCCAGGGAGCTGTTCGCCCGGATCCGCAAGCACGACCCGGAGTTCGCCGACGTGGCCGCCCGGGCCGCCGCCTTGCGCTAACTCGCGCGGCGCCGCAGCGGAGCGGAGGCGCTCACCAGCGAAGGAACACCCGCGGCCGGGGTATCCCCGGCCGCAGAGAACGAGCGCATATGGCTGTCACACCCACTTCCTACGCTGCGCTCCACTTCCTCCCTTCCCCCGAACGGGCGCGAGCAGCCGCTCGCGACGACCAGGAGGAAGCCATGACCACCGCCACAACCGACTCCGACGACTCCCTGCCCACGGTCAACCTCGTGGTGCTCCGAGGTGTCGCCTCCGCCCCGCCCGAGATCCGCAAGCTCACCTCGGGCCGGCGGATCGCTACGCTCTCCGTGCGTGTCCACGCGCTCGATCCCGGCGCCACCTCCGTCCCGGTGGCGGTGCGCGAGCCGCCCGGCTGGGTGGAGGACCTCGACGAGGGAGCCCCGATCGTCGTCGTGGGCGCGCTCCGCCGGCGCTTCTTCAAGACCGCGACGGGAACGACCGGAGCACGCGTCGAGGTCGAAGCGCGAGCGGTCGGTCGTGGTACCGACCGGCGCCGTCTCGACACTGCCCGACGCCGAGCCGAGGAGGAGCTCGACGGACTCTCCTGACGATCGATGTTCCGCCCGATCCAAGGCACCCTCGCTCTGGTCCTAGACTCGGCTCTCGGGCCAGAGCGCAGACGTGGGCCGTTCGCGCGCCGGACAACGGAGTCCAGACCCGAAGCGAGGGCGCGTGACCGCGGAGACAACGCAGCTGAAGCCGGAGAGCCTCGAAGAGGTCGTCATCCGCTTTGCCGGCGACTCTGGCGACGGCATGCAACTCACCGGCGACCGGTTCACCGATGTGAGCGCGGTGTTCGGCAACGACCTCGCCACACTGCCCAACTTCCCGGCCGAGATCCGCGCCCCCGCGGGCACGATCGCCGGCGTCTCGTCGTTCCAGGTCCACATCTCCGACCACGAGATCCTGACGCCCGGCGACGCACCGAACGTGCTCGTGGCGATGAACCCGGCTGCGCTGAAGGCCAACGTGGCCGAGCTCATCCCGGGCGGCACGCTGCTCGTCAACTCCGACACGTTCGAAGAGCGCAACCTCACGAAGGCTGGCTACCAGGCCAACCCACTCGAAGACGGGTCGCTCGCGGCGTTCCGGGTGATCCAGGTGCCCATGACGAGCCTCACGTTGGAGAGCACCAAGGAGCTGGGCGTGAAGCCCCGCGACGCGGAGCGCTCCAAGAACTTCTTTGCCCTCGGTCTGGTGTCGTGGATGTACACGCGCCCCGTCGACGACACCGTCGGTTGGATCGAGTCCAAGTTCGGGAATCGCGAGCTGGTGAAGGCGGCGAACCTGGCGGCGTTCAAGGCCGGATACAACTTCGGCGAGACCGCCGAGCTCTTCGACCACGCGTACGCGGTCGCCCCGGCCCAGCTGCCGCCCGGCCACTACCGCAACATCACCGGCAACATCGCGCTCTCGTATGGGCTGATCGCGGCCGCGCAGCAGAGCAAGCTGCCGCTCGCGTACGCGTCGTATCCGATCACCCCGGCATCCGACATCCTCCACGAGCTCGCGAGCCACAAGAACTTCGGGGTGCGCACGCTCCAGGCCGAGGACGAGATCGCCGCGGTAAGCGTCGCCATCGGTGCATCGTTCACGGGGCACCTCGGCGTCACGGCCACGAGTGGCCCCGGTGTCGACCTCAAGTCCGAGGGCATCGGGCTGGCAGTGAGCCTCGAGCTGCCCCTCATCATCGTCGACGTGCAGCGCGGTGGTCCGTCTACCGGCCTGCCGACCAAGACCGAGCAGTCCGACCTGCTGCTGGCCATGTTCGGACGTCACGGTGAGGCGCCGTTGCCGATCGTCGCGGCACGCTCACCGAGTCACTGCTTCGACGCCGCCTTCGAAGCCGTCCGCATCGCGCTCAAGTACCGAACGCCGGTGATCCTCCTCTCCGACGGCTATCTGGCAAACGGCGCCGAGCCGTGGCTCCTGCCCGACGTCGACGCGCTGCCCGACATCTCGGTGCCGTTCGCGACCGAGACCAACCACACCAACGCAGCCAGCGTCGCCGAGTTCTGGCCGTACCTACGCGATCCCGAGACGCTCGCCCGACCCTGGGCGATCCCGGGGACGCCGGGTCTGCAGCACCGGATCGGCGGGCTCGAGAAGGAAGACGGCTCGGGCAACGTCAACTACGAACCCGAGAACCACGAGCACATGGTTCGGTTGCGCGCGAAGAAGGTCGCTGGCATTGCCAACGACATTCCACCGGTCGAGGTCGACGATCCCAGTGGAGCGGCGTCCGTCCTCGTGGTGGGATGGGGGAGCACGTACGGGACCATCCAGCAGGCGGCGCGCCAAGCCCGCGACTCCGGCGTCGAAGTGGCCCACGCACATCTCGTCCACATGAACCCGTTCCCGGCCAACCTCGGTGACGTGGTGCGTCGCTACGACCGGGTCCTTGTGCCCGAGATGAACCTGGGCCAGCTGGTTCGCTTGATCAGGGGCGACTTCCTGGTCGATGCGGTGAGCCTCACGAAGATCCAGGGTGTGCCGTTCCGTGCGACCGAGATCGACCAAGCAATCCGGGAGCTGGCGAAGTGAGCGACGCCAATACTGAACCAGGCGACACCGCCGTCAAGCTCGGCAAGAAGGACTTCCAATCCGACCAAGAGGTTCGTTGGTGCCCCGGCTGTGGCGACTATTCGATCCTCTCGGCGATGCAACTCTTCTTGCCCGAGGTCGGCGTGAAGCCCGAGAACATGGTGTTCGTGTCGGGCATCGGTTGCGCGGCGCGCTTCCCCTATTACATGAACGTCTACGGCATGCACGGCATCCACGGCCGGGCGCCGGCACTCGCCACGGGCGTCGCACTCGCTCGTCCCGATCTCGACGTGTGGGTGATCAGCGGCGACGGTGACTCGCTGTCGATCGGAGGCAACCACCTCATTCACGCGCTTCGGCGCAACGTGAACATGAAGATCATCCTCTTCAACAACCAGATCTACGGACTCACGAAGGGCCAGTACTCGCCGACGAGCGAGGTCGGGAAGGTCACCAAGTCGTCCCCGTTCGGATCGCTCGACACACCGTTCAACCCGCTCTCGGTCGCGCTCGGTGCGGAGGCCACGTTCGTCGCCCGGACGCACGACATGGACCGCAACCACATGATCGAGATGTTCCGTCGCGCGCACGCACACAAGGGCACGGCGTTCGTCGAGCTCTACCAGAACTGCAACGTGTTCAACGACGGTGCGTTCGAGGCGGTCACAGGCAAGGAAGTCCGCTCCGAGATGCTCATCGACCTGAAGCACGGTGAGCCCATTCGCTTCGGTGCCGAGGGATCCCACGGCGTCGTGCTCAACGACTTCGGTGAGTGCGAGGTTGCCGAGGTGGCCGAGGTCGGTGAGAGCCGGCTCCTCGTCCACGACGAGCACCGCGAGGACCCGACGCTCGCGTTCGCCTTGTCTCGGCTCGCCGATCGCCCGACCGTGCCCACTCCGATCGGTGTCTTCCGCGATGTCGAGCGACCGACGTACGAAGCCGAGGTGCAGCGCCAGCTGGTGCTGTCGTCGGAGCGCCAGGGTCCGCCCGATCTCGCCGCGCTGCTCGGCTCCGGCGCCACCTGGGAAGTCGTGTAGCGAACCGAAGCGTCAGCTGTCGAGGAGCCGGAAGACCATCCCGGTGCGCGGCTTCGGGTTGAAGAACGTGGTCTTCTCCGGCATCCGGACCCCGGCCACGGCCGCGGCGCGGATCTGAGCGACCGACACGGGTTCGAGGAGCACCGCACCGTCCGCCCCCCCCTTCTCGACCAACGATGCGCAGGTCGCGGCGTCGTCGCGATAGGACAGCTCCAGATCTCCGAGCCCCGGGCGCACACCGAGGTCGAACCGAACCGCGTCGATTCCGTGGAGCACGTCGGGTACGCCCGCGAGGTGGCGTTCGATGTGCTCTTCCTGAAGGTGGAGCAGCGCGAAGCCATCACGGTCGACGAAGCCGAGTGCACCGTCGGCGCGCAAGCGAGCACGGAGATCGTGCAACGCGTCGGGCCCGGCACCGAGCGCCTCGATCTCGACGTCGGGATGCGCGGCCAACCGCTCACGTGCATGGCCACCGCCATGGACGAGTCGGTGGATCGCGTGGACCGACAGCTCGTCGTCGGTGAGCTCCACGACGAAGGCCATGATCGCCCTCGCGCCCGGCGCGTCGGGGTCTTCGGCGCGATACGTGCATGCCGTGTCGAAGCGATGGTGTCCGTCGGCGATGACCACCGCTGCCGAGCGGATCACCGCGCGGACCGCATCGACCCGGTCTGCCGGGAGCGGCATGAGCTCATGGCTAGTGCCCCCGCCGTCGACGGCTTGCACGGTGAGCGCCGGGTCGAGGTCGCCGATCGCGTCGGTCAGGCCTGTGCTGAGCGACAGCCCCCAGATCGGATCGAGGTTGGCCTTCGTCGCTTGGAGCAGCGCGAGGCGGTCGGACTTCGCCTTGGGCAGCGTGCGCTCGTGAGGAAGGACGTCGGGATCTCCCGTTCCATCGGGGAGGCCGAGCGCGCCGATCACTCCCAACGTGTGCCGCGGGTCACCGTCGGCCGTCTCGTACCTCATCCGATACGCGTAGAGGCTCGGCTCGGCGTCGCGGGCGAGGATGCCTTCCGCCTCCCACTCGTTCAAGGAGCGTGCCGCGCGCTCGTAGCCGTCGGTGCCGTGCTCATGGCGGGGAAGGATCAGCTGCACCGCGTTCTGGGGATGTGATCGCTCCAGCGCAGCGCGGTCGTCTTCGTCGATGACGTCGTAGGGCGGCGCCGTGACCTTGCTGAGATCACTGGTCGCGGTGTACCGCAAGCCGCGGAAGGGGAACAGTTCGGGCACGGGCGCGGTTTCCGTTTCGTCGGTCGGCGCGGGTCAGTCTCGCATACGGTCTCGCGTGCACCCTGAACCGAGACAAGGAAGGGATGTTCGAAGCAGATGAGCCAGAGAGAGACGGTGTCGTCGGGAGCCGAGGCGTACGAGGCGTTCCAGGAGGGGAGTCGCCTCCTGGCCTGCTCAGACCACCACGCCGCGGCCGTCGCGCTCGAGCGGGCGCGCGACCTCGAGCCGGAGAAGGGGTCGATCCGCGAGGCACTCGGTCGGGCGTACTTCAGCAGCGGTCGCTTCCCTCCGGCGCGCTCGGAGTTCGCGCGCGCCGTGGAGCTCGATCCGGTGAACGACTACGCGCACTTCGGGCTCGGGCTCACGCTGTCACGCCTCGGCGACCGCGCTGGGGCTCGTCGCCACCTCAAGCTCGCCGTCGCGATGCGACCGCGCGAGGAGTATCGCCAGGCCCTCGACCGGGTTGCCGAGCGGCCCTGAGATGACGCGCCCCGGCGCAACCGACCCCGTCGTGTGCTGCGACCTCGACGGTGTGATCTGGCGGGGTGACGAGCCGATCGTCCCGGCGGTAGCCGGCATCGCCGAGCTGCGCGCCGCCGGGACGCGTGTCGGCTTCGTGTCCAACAACTCCAGCCACACGATCGCCGACGTCGTCGCCAAGCTCCGCGCCTGCGGTGTCGAAGCCGAGGCCGCCGACGTGCTCACGAGCGCGGTATCAGCCGCCCGGCTGCTCGCCGACGACCTGGACCCCGACGCGCGGGTGCTTGCCTGCGCTGGCCCGGGTGTCACCGAAGCCCTGGCCGAGGTCGGGCTCCAGCCCGTCGATCGTCTGCCGGCGGAAGCCGTCGTCGTCGGGTTCCATCGGGGCTTCGACTTCGCCGAGCTCGACATCGCGTCGCGAGCCGTGCGCGAAGGCGCACGCTTCGTCAGCACGAACCTGGATGCGACGTACCCGGTCGCCGATGGCCTGATGCCCGGCTCCGGTGCGATCACCGCCGCGGTCGCCACCGCATCGGGGCAGCGGCCCGACGTCGCGGGCAAGCCCGAGGCGCCCATGGTTGCGCTCGTGCGCGAGCGATTGGGGACGACCGGCATCGTGGTCGGCGATCGCCCGTCGTCGGACGGCGCGCTCGCCGACGCGCTCGGGTGGCCGTTCGCGCTGGTCCTGAGCGGCGTGACGACAGCCGTCGCGACACCCGGCGGCGAGGCGATCCCGGAACCCCCACCGCCTTTCGTTGCCGATGATCTCGGTGGTCTGGTCCCGGAATTGCTGGCCGCCCTCGCGCACTCCACGTAACCTGGCCTGTGTCTCGCCGCCGCCTCGACTCCGAACTCGTGCGGCGCGGTCTCGTCTCCAGTCGTGCGCGAGCGACGGAAGCGATCGCCGCTGGTCATGTCCTCGTCGCTGGCGCGCCCGCAATGAGCCCGGCTCGACAGGTGAGCCCGGCGGAGCCGATCGCCGTTCAAGGCCCGAGTCCTCAGTTCGTGTCGCGAGGCGGCGACAAGCTGACACACGCGCTCGACGTGTTCGCGGTCGACGTGGCGGGGCGGCGGTGCCTCGACGCCGGCGCGTCGACCGGTGGATTCACCGATTGCCTGCTTCAGCGCGGTGCCGCTGCGGTCTACGCCGTCGACGTCGGGCGCGGTCAGCTCGCATGGACGATGCGTGAAGACCCCCGCGTGCGCGTGTTGGAGCGCACCAACGTGCGCAACCTGGATCCGGCCGACATCGACGGCGCAGTGCCCGTCACGGTGGCCGACCTCTCGTTCATCTCGCTCGTCACCGTGGCCGCGGCCCTGGCGCGCTGCACGACAGCCGATGGCGACCTGGTGCTGCTGCTCAAGCCACAGTTCGAGGCGGGTCGATCGAAGGTCGGGCGACACGGCGTGGTCACCGACCCGAGCGTGCACGAAGATGTCCTCATCACCGTCACGACCCGGTTGACTGACCATGGGATCGTCGCGGTTGACGTGATCGAGTCGCCCTTGCGGGGCGCCGACGGAAATCGCGAGTTCCTGCTACATGGCCGGCGCGACGGCTCGCTCATCGGCACCGACGCCTTGAGCGCACTTGCGAGGAGCTCATGAGCGGTCAACGCGTTGCGGTGGTGGGGCTCGTTCCCCATCGGGACCGCCCGATCGCCCACGAGGTGGCCCGTCGTGCGGCGTATTGGCTCGCGGCGCGGGGGATCGAAGTGCGCGTGGAGGCTGACGACGCAGCGGCGTGCGGACTCGACGAGTGCGCGATCGACATCGGCGCGTTCACCCGCGGGCTCGATCTGGTGGTCTCGTTGGGTGGTGACGGGACGATGTTGCGATCGGTCGACCTCGTGTACGAGATCGGTGCGGCTGTCCTCGGCGTCAACGTGGGACAGATGGGCTACCTCGCCGAGGTCGAGCCCACGGATCTGGAAGACGCGCTCGCTCGAGTGCTCGCGGGCGACTTCGAGATCGACGAGCGCATGGTGCTCGAGGTGGTCGTCAGCTCGGCATCACCGGCAGCCGGGCGATGGTGGGCGCTCAACGAGGCCGTGATCGAGAAGACCAGAACCGGTCGGCTCGTTCGGCTCGAGGTGGCGATCAACGGTGCCTTCTTCACGACGTATGCGGCTGACGGCGTCATCGTCGCCACGCCAACCGGGTCGACGGCCTACTCGTTCTCGGCCCGCGGACCGATCGTGTCGCCGCGACACCGTTGCCTGCTTCTCACCCCGGTGTCACCACACATGCTCTTCGATCGATCCCTCGTCCTCGATGCCGACGAGGAGCTGCGCTTCACCATCGTCGATCAACGCAACGTCGTCATCACGCTCGATGGCAAGGAGCTGGGCGAGCTGGACTCGGGTGACACCGTGACATGCACCGCTGGCCCGAAACCCGCGCGGATGGTCACCTTCGGTCCCCGCGACTTCCATCAGATCCTGAAGGCCAAGTTCGGCCTCGCGGACCGGTAGCGACGATGCTCCGCGAGCTCCACGTGACCGACCTCGGCATCGTCGACGACGTGACCCTCCTCGTGAACCCCGGGTCCACGGCGATCACCGGTGAGACGGGCGCGGGGAAGACGTTGCTGGTCGAGGCGATCGAGCTCCTGCTGGGAGCGCGCGCCGACACGAGCCTGGTGCGTCAGGGAGCCAGCGAAGCTCGCGTCGAGGGACGCTTCGAGACCCACGACGGACGCGAGGTCGTCTTGGCGCGCGTGCTCCCCGAAGATGGCCGTACACGCGCATACGTCGACGGCAGACTGGCGACCGTCACCGAGCTGGCGGAGGTCGGCAGCACGCTGGTCGATCTGCACGGGCAGAACGCTCATCAGTCGCTGCTGGCGCCATCGGTGCAACGACGCGCGCTGGATCGGTTCGCCGGCGAGCCGGCTCTGGCCGCGGTGGCAGAGCTTCGGGCCGCGCGCAACGACGTGCGCCAAGCAGAGATCGAGCTCGCTGCGCTCGGTGGCGACGAGCGGGCGAGAGCGCGCGAGCTGGATCTCCTGCGATTCCAGATCGACGAGATCGAGAGCGCGGCCGTCACCGATCAAGGCGAAGAGGTCACGCTGGAAGCCGAGGAGGCGCTGCTTGCCGATGCGGTCGCCCACCGGGAGGCGCTCAGCGACGCCTTCGGCGCCATCGAAGGACCAGCGCTCGACGGCGTGGGCCGGGCGGTTGCCGCGATCGACGACCGGGCCCCGTTCACCGACCTCGCGGGGCGCCTGCGTTCCGTGCAAGCGGAGCTCGCCGATCTCGAGCGCGAGCTGCGCCTCGCAAGTGACGTGGTCAACGAGGATCCGGCCCGTCTCGAGCAGGTTCGCGCCCGCCGCCAGCGACTGCGTGAGCTGTGTCGGAAGTACGGCGAGACGCTCACCGATGTCATCACGTACGCCGCAGACACTCACCAACGGCTGGACGAGCTCGAAGGCTTCGAAGCCCGCGCCGCGGAGTTCGAGGCCCAGCGCTACGCCGCGAACGAACGCTCGCAGACGGCCGCGCTCGATCTGTCCAATGAGCGTCGACGCGCGGCTGCTCCACTTGCAGATGCGGTGACCGCACATCTACGGGAGCTCGCGATGCCGGCCGCGCAGCTCGAAGTGCTGATCGCACCCGGGCCGCTGACCGATGACGGCGCGGACGACGTGACGTTCCTGCTGGCACCGAATCCTGGCGAACCGCCGAAACCGCTCGCAAAGGCCGCGTCGGGCGGCGAGCTGTCACGCGCGATGCTTGCCCTGCGTCTCGTGCTCTCCGAAGCGCCGCCCACATTGGTGTTCGATGAGGTCGATGCCGGTATCGGTGGCGAAGCCGGGATCGCCGTGGGCCGGCTGCTCGCCGACCTCGGCACCCGCCATCAGGTGCTGTGCGTGACGCACCTGGCCCAGGTTGCCGCCTTCGCGGACGCCCAGGTCGTCGTCGAGAAGCGTGAGGAGGCTGGGCGCACCGTGGCCGATGCCACACCGGTCGAAGCCGAGGAACGCGTGAACGAGCTGTCACGCATGCTCGCCGGGGTCGGCGAGTCCACCCACGCGCGCAGCCACGTCGCCGAGCTGCTCGAGCGGGCGGCCGACCGACGCGCCGAGGTCTCACATTGATCGAGCGCCTGCTTCGCCGGAACCGCGCACAGCACTCCACCGCTGTGGTCGGGCCGGCGCGTGTCGATCGGCGCACCAAGGATCTCGTGAAGCGACTGGAGCCCGGCGACATCGCCGTCATCGATCACCGCGACCTGGATCGCGTCGCGGCCGATGGTCTCGTGGCCGGTGGTGCCGCCGCAGTGATCAACGCCGTGCCGTCGATCTCGGGCCGGTATCCCAACCTCGGACCCCGGCGCCTCATCGAGGCCGGCATCCCCCTCATCGACGACGCGGGCTCCGACTTGATGCATCGAGTCCGGGAGGGGGAGACGCTCCGCGTGGACGGACGCGAGATCTGGCGCGGCACGGTCCTGCTCGCGACCGGCACGGTCCGTGAAGGCGACGAGGTCGAGGCCGCCATGGAGGACGCCCGCTCGTCGATCGGGATCGAGCTGGAGCGATTCGCGGTCAACACGCTCGAGTACGTCCAACAAGAAGCTCGACTCACCTTCGAGCCACTCAACCTGCCGCCGATCGTCACGCCCTGCAAGGGGCGACACGCGCTCGTCGTCGTGCGCGGCCACGATTACAAGAGCGATCTCGCCCACCTGCGGTCCTACATCCGCGAGTTCCGCCCGGTGCTCATCGGCGTCGACGGTGGCGCCGACGCGCTGTTGGAGATCGGGCTCAAGCCCGAGATCATCGTGGGCGACTTCGACTCGGTGTCACGCGAGGCGCTGAACACGGCGAAGGACCTCGTGCACCACGTGCACCCTGACGGTCGCGCACCTGGACGCGAGACGCTCCTCGACTGGGGCGTCCGCTACCACGAGTTCGTGGCCGAGGGCACGAGTGAGGACGTCGCGATGCTCCTTGCGTACGAGGCAGGCGCGCAGCTCATCGTCGCGGTCGGCACTCACGCGTCGATGGTGGAGTTCCTCGACAAGGGCCGCAGGGGCATGGCGTCGACGTTCCTCACCCGCCTGCGCCTCGGCCCCGCGCTCGTCGACGCGAAGGGTGTGAGCAGCCTCTACGAGCAGCGCGTGCGTCGCCTCGACTGGTTCCTCCTGGTCGGCTCGGCTCTGGTCGTGATGATGGTCGTGGTGGCGGTGTCGAAGCCGATCCACACGCTGCTCGACGGCTTCTGGTTGACGCTCCGCGACCTCTGGTTCTCGATCACGGGATAACGGAGCACTGTCGTGATCAACTTTCGCTTCCACCTCGTGTCGCTCGTCGCGGTGTTCCTCGCGCTCGCGGTCGGTGTCGTCATGGGGTATGGCGTACTCGGCCAACCGACCGTCGAGACCCTCGAGGACCGAATCAACACGGTCGAGGCCAAGGCAGAGGCGACGCGGCTGGAGAACGGCGCGCTCAAAGCCGGGGTCGAGCAGCTCGAGGAAACCCTCGATGCGCTCGAGCCGTTCACCGTCACTGACCGCCTCGCCGATGCGAGCGTGCTCGTCGTGGCTGTTCGCGGTGTCGACCCCGAGACGATGCAAGGAATCACGGAGCTGGCGCGACGTGCCGGCGCAAGTGCTCCGGGGATCCTCTGGATCGAGGCGCCATGGACGCTGGCCGAGGCCGAAGATCGTGGGGCATTGGCCGCCGCGATCGAGGTCGACTCCGCGCGGCGGTCCGCGATCCGAGAGCGAGGATGGCAGGCGCTGATCGAACGGCTGAACCAGGGACCGGGGCTCGCGTCGGACCTGCTGAGCACGCTGACCGACGCGGGCTTCGTCTCCTTCGAGGGCGTCGACGGGAACGTCGCCCTCGGAGACGTGGGTGGCCTCGGGACCCAGGTCCTCCTCGTCGTCGGCACGGACGGGGTCGTCCAAGGCCGTCATGTGCTCGTCCCCGCGGCCCAGGCCGCAGTCGAGGCCGGCCTGCCGATCACCGCTGCCGAGGTGTACGGCGCGATCGAAGGTGGTCCGGAGCGTGGGTCCCTCGTGGGACTCGTCCGCAAGGACGAGGCCCTTGCCGCGGACGTGCCCACGGTCGATGACGTCGATCTCCCCTCGGGGTCTGCGGTGGCCCTGCTCGCGCTCGCCGACCTCGCTCGCGGCACGGTGGGTCACTACGGAGTTGGCCAGGGCTCGACCGCAGCGGTGCCAGAGTGGTGGCAACCGTGATCCACGCAGCGAGCGCGCGGTGACCGTCGTCCTCGGCCTGGTGGTCGGGGCGATCACCGTGCAGTTCCTGAAGGTCGGCGCGGCCGGAACGCTTACGGCTCCGGCCATGCAACGAGCCAACTACCGCGGCCATCGGCTCCCGACCGGCGGCGGCGTCCTCATCGTGATCGCCGTTCTCGTCATCGAGGCCGGCCGAGCCGCGTTCGGGGCAATCGGGATCGGGGACACGGTCGATCTCACGATCCAACGCAGCGAAGTGCTGTTCGCGGTCTTCGGCTTCGGCCTGCTGGGCTTGATCGACGACCTCATCGGCGACGACCGCCGCACGGGGTTTCGCGGCCACGTCAGTGCCCTCTTTCGCGGCGAGATCACGACCGGCTTCCTCAAGCTGTTCGGTGGCGCTGGCGTCGCGATGGTGCTGGTCGCCACGCCGGGCTTCGCAACCGGCCGGCGCTTGCTCGTCGACGCGGTCCTCATCGCGCTCGCCGCCAACTTCTTCAACCTGCTCGACCGCGCCCCTGGTCGCACCATCAAGGCGGCGATCGTCGCCTACATCCCCCTGGCGGTCCTCTTGGGCACCGGACCCGTCGGACTCGCCATCGCGCCGGTGATGGGCGCCGCCTTCGGCTTGCTCGGCGACGATCTCAGGGAGCGGCTGATGTTGGGAGACGCCGGCGCGAACGTGATCGGCGCCACGCTGGGGCTCGGAGTGGTGCTCGGCCGCGGCGAGGTATCCCGGTGGACGGCGCTCGGGCTCCTCATCGTCGCCAACCTGGCGGCTGAGGTGTGGTCGTTCAGCACGATCGTCGACCGGGTCCCGCCGTTGCGGTGGCTCGACCGCCTCGGCCAACGTCCGGAGCGCCGCGCTACCTGACCTCAGGCGCGATCACCAATGAACGTGTGCGCGACTGATATGTTGATCTCCCGTGGCGAAACACATCTTTGTCACCGGCGGGGTGGCATCCAGCCTCGGGAAGGGCCTCACTGCATCTTCGCTCGGACGACTGCTGAAGTGCCGGGGCCTGCGGGTCACGATGCAAAAGCTGGACCCGTACATCAACGTCGATCCCGGCACGATGAACCCCTTCCAGCACGGCGAGGTGTTCGTCACCGACGACGGTGGTGAGACCGACCTCGATCTCGGGCACTACGAGCGCTTCGTCGACGTGCCGCTGTCGAAGAAGTCGAACGCGACGACCGGCTCCATCTATCAGGAAGTGCTCGCCAAGGAGCGGCGTGGGGCGTACCTCGGCCAGACCGTGCAGGTCATCCCTCACATCACCGACGAGATCAAGGAGCGCATCCTCCGTCTCGCCGACGACGACGTGGACGTGGTGATCACCGAGATCGGTGGAACCGTCGGCGACATCGAGATCCTTCCTTTCCTCGAAGCCATCCGGCAGTTCCGTAAGGACGTCGGTCGCGACAACGTCTTTTACGTGCACGTCACGCTCGTTCCGTTCATCGGACCCTCGGGGGAGCAAAAGACCAAGCCCACGCAGCACTCGGTGACCGAGCTGCGAGGTCGGGGCATCCAGCCCGACGCGATCGTCTGCCGATCCGACCGACCGATCCACGCCCGGCTCAAGGAGAAGATCTCCCAGCTCTGCGACGTGCCCGAGGAAGGCATCGTCTCGGCGGTTGACGCCCCGCACCTCTACGAGATCCCGCTGGTCTTGCACGACGAAGGCCTCGACACGTACGTGTGCCGCGTCCTGCGCCTCGAAGACCACGAGGCCGACCTCGAGGATTGGCGTGCACTCGTCCGACGGGTGCAGGCCGCCGACCAGCGAGTTCGCATCGGTCTCGTCGGCAAGTACGTGAACCTCCCCGACGCATATCTCTCGGTGGTCGAAGCGCTTCGTCATGGCGGCTATGCGTGCGGTGCCCGGGTCGAGATCGACTGGATCGCGTCCGATGACGCCGAGGGACTCCTCGCGGAAGGACGACTGCGTGAGCTCGACGGGATCGTGATCCCCGGCGGGTTCGGCTTCCGGGGCATCGAGGGCAAGATCGCCGCCGCGGGATACGCACGCGAACAGGCAATCCCGTACCTCGGCCTGTGCCTCGGCATGCAGTGCGCAGTGATCGAGTTCGCCCGCAATGTCTGCGGTCTCACCGATGCCAACTCGAGCGAGTTCAACCCGCGCACGCTGCACCCGGTGATCGACCTGATGGACGAGCAGCGCGACGTCGTGGAGCTCGGCGGAACGATGCGCCTCGGCCTGTACCCGGCGCGGCTCGAACCGGGCTCGATCGTGCATGCCGCCTACGGCGAGGATCTCGTATACGAGCGTCATCGGCATCGGTACGAGGTGAACAACCGGTACCGCTCGCGCTTCGAGGAAGCGGGGCTCGTGTGCTCAGGCACTTCACCCGACGGACGCCTGGTCGAATTCATCGAGCTGTCCGTCGACCAGCACCCATTCTTCGTGTCGACCCAGGCGCATCCCGAGTTCCAGAGCCGGCCCGATCGCCCGCACCCCTTGTTTGCTGCGTTCGTGCGCGCCGCCGCCGAGCGCGCCGATGGGCGGGCACCGCGGCTGCCCATCGAGACACCCACCGTGAGTCACGACATGGTGCCGCCCGTCCGATCGTGACGCAGTTCCGCGTCGTCGAGTCGACGGCGCGCGCCGACGTCGGATACCTCCAGATCGAGGATCTCCAGATCGAAGGACCCGGCCCGACGCGATTCGAACGAGCTGTGGTGCGTCACCCTGGCGCGGCAGTTATCGTCGCCGTCGAGGCGGATAGGAAGCACACGTTGCTCGTACGCCAGTGGCGCGCGGCACTCGAGTCCGAGCTGCTCGAGGTCCCTGCGGGCAAGCTCGACGTCGTGGGCGAGCCACCTGCGGCGGCGGCCCGCCGTGAGCTCGAAGAAGAGACCGGCCACAGAGCGGGGCGGCTCGTGAAGCTCGGCGAGTTCCTCAACTCACCCGGCTTCTGCGACGAGCGCAGTCACCTGTATTGCGCGCTCGACCTCGAACCCATCGACGGAACGCACGCGGCGACCGATGAGGAAGCGGCGATGACCATCGAGCGCATCGCACTGTCGGCGGTCGACGATCTCATCGCGGCCGGCGACATCGTGGACGCCAAGACGATCATCGGTCTGTTGTTCACGCGGCGCTATCTCGCGGGCGAGATTGCCGGCACCGAGGCGTGACCGATGGCGGCGATCACCGAGGCCGACCGACTCACTGAGCTGCTCGCAGAGCACGCGACGTGGCTGGCCGTCGAACGCGGCCTGCGCCCGAACACGCTCGCGGCCTACCACCGCGACCTCTCGATCTACGCGGCCTACCTGCGCGATCACGGTGTTCACGATGCTGCAGTGGTCAAGGAGCGGACCGTGGACGAGTACGTCACCTGGCTGCGCGCCACTCGAGACGACGACGGCCAGCCGCGCTGGTCGGCGTCGTCGATCGCGCGGTTGCTCGTCGCGGTGCGATCGTTCCACCGGTTCTGTGTCGATGAGGGACTTACCCGCGACGACCCGGCGCAAGACGTCCGGGCGCCGAAGGTCCCGGCCGGGATCCCCAAGGCGCTCACCGAACCCGAGGTAGAGGCGCTCCTGGACGCGGTGATCGTCGATGCGCCGACCGGATCGCGGGATCGGGCGATCCTCGAGACGCTGTATGCCGCCGGCCTGCGCATCAGCGAGCTGGTGGGACTGGATCGCAACGACCTCGACCTCGAAGACGGCCTGGTCCGCGTGTTCGGGAAAGGCGGCAAAGAACGCGTCGTGCCGATCGGTCGGCCCGCTCGAACCGCACTCGCGGACTACCTCACGCGGGGACGACCCGAGCTCGCACGATCCGGACGCGCCGCACTCGGCGCCCAGGACGCGGTGTTCCTCAACGCGCGGGGTGGTCGCCTCACTCGCCAAGGATGCTGGGGGATCGTGCGAGCCGCCGCGACAAGGGTCGGGCTCGCGGACAGGATCTCGCCGCACGTGCTGCGACACTCGTGCGCCACCCACCTGCTCGACCACGGCGCTGATCTGCGCGTGGTGCAGGAGGTGCTCGGCCACGCCAGCCTGTCGACAACCCAGGTGTACACGAAGGTCACCGCTGAGCGCCTCAGGGCCGTCTACGACACCGCCCACCCCCGATCCCGTTCGTAGCAACGGTCCTGGGCTTCCCATCTCCCGAAGTGAACGAGGGGGTCCGGCGATACCATTCCCGCATGCCCGAAGCCACCCAAGCGGTGTTGCGCGTCCAGCTCGAGGAAGAGCGCGATCGGCTTCGAATCAAGCTCGGTGAGCTCGGCCTCGGAGACAACGGCTCGCTGACCTTCGACGGGGGCTTCGCCGACTCCAGCCAGGTGACCGCGGAGCGGTCGGAGATCGAAGCGCTCACCGGGTCGCTCTCGGAGACGCTCCACGACATCGAGGACGCTCTCAACAAGATGGACGAGGGCACGTACGGACGATGCGAGTCCTGCGGCGGCGACATCGGCGAGGCGCGGCTCGAGGCGATGCCCGCTGCTCGTCTGTGCATCCGCTGCGCGTCAAAGTCCCGCTGAAGCGTGCCCCTCGGCGACGCGGCCATCCTGTTCGGATGTCTCGTCACGGCCGTGATCTTTCACGAGGTCAGCCACGGCGTCGTTGCATTGTGGTTCGGTGACGACACCGCCAAGCGCGCCGGTCGCCTCACGCTGAACCCCGTTCCCCATGTCGACCCGTTCGGGTCGATTCTGCTACCGGCCATGGGTGCACTCGCCGGACTTCCGATCCTCGGGTACGCGAAGCCTGTTCCGGTGAACCCGGCGCGCCTGCGCCGTCCGCGCCGGGACCTCGTCTACGTCAGCCTCGCCGGCCCGACGACGAACTTCTTGTTGATGGCCATAGCAGCGCTCGGCGCGAGGTGGAGACACTCCGCGGGCTACGAGCTCTCCGGTTCGTTCGATGACCTGCATGGGGACGTGCTCCTGAAGGTCCTCTTGTTCTTTGCGACGGTGAACCTGTTGCTCGGGTTGTTCAACTTCCTCCCGATCCCTCCGCTCGACGGGTCCGCGCTCATCGAGCGGGTGCTCCCGGAGGATTGGCTCCCGGCGTGGTACCGATTCCGCCCGTACGGGCTCATCGTCCTCATCGTGCTGGTGTTCTCGACCAACATCATCGGGCACATCGCCGAACCGTTCTTCGACCTTCTCGACGGGTTCATCTTCCGGTGATGCGTCGTGCCCGTCACCTGGCCCGCCGGTTCGTCGGCACGCTCCGCCTTGGAGGACCAGCACCGCGGGACACAGAGTGGGTCAAGGCGATCCTCAGCCCGCCCGAGTGCGAACTCTGGGCCCGCATGCCCGATCACGACCGCCGCCATTCGGTCGGGGTCGCGCGTCGAGTCGAACACGCGCTGAGCGGAACCTCAGAAGCCGGCGACCCGCGCTGGGTGGCGGCGGCCCTGCTCCATGACGTCGGCAAGCTCGACGCGGGACTGGGCGTGTTGGGTCGCGTCGGTGCGACGCTCGCGGGAGCCGCGGCGGGGCACGACATGGCCGACGCGTGGTCGGCCAAACGCGGCGTCACGCGGCGGTTCGGCCTCTACCTCCGCCACGCGGAGCTGGGCGAGACGCGTTTGCGAGTGATCGGCGCCCGTGACGAAGCCGCGGCTTGGGCAGGTGCGCACCATGACGAGTCCGCATGGGGTGCGCTCGCGTTTCCAGCGGGCGTTGTCACGGCCCTCGACGAGGCCGACAACGACTGACGCACCCCCTGCGTCAGGCTCGGGGGAGGAGTCCGGTCGCACGTCGGACGCGCTCGAGCACTGCGGCCGACATCGCTTCGGCCTTCTCCGCACCGATCACGAGCTGCGCGGTCACGTGCTGCGGGTCGGCCTCGAGCGCGGCGTAGCGCTCTTGCAGGGGCTTGAGGAAGTCCACCACCGCGTCGGCAACCGCGCTCTTCAACGGTCCGTACCCGCCACCGACGAACTCCGCCGCGACGTCTGGAATGGTCCGCCCCGTGGTCGCGGCGAGGATCTCGAGCAGGTTCGACACACCGGGCTTGTCTTCGGGGGAGTACCGCACGCTGGTATCGGAGTCGGTGACCGCGCTCTTGATGCGCTTGGCGATCGCCTTCCCGTCGTCGAGCAACGGGATCGTGCCCTGAGGCGAATCGGACGACTTCGACATCTTCGCGGACGGGTTCTGGAGATCCATCACGCGCGCGCCGACCGGCGGGATGGTCGCCTCGGGCACGACGAGCGTGTCTCCGAACCGGTGGTTGAAGCGGATCGCGATGTCCCGCGCCAGCTCCAGGTGCTGACGTTGGTCATCGCCCACCGGAACCTGGTCCGTGTCATAGGCGAGGATGTCCGCGGCCATCAGGACCGGGTAGTCGAACAGCCCGACGCTCACCGACTCCTGTCCGCCGCCCTTTTCCTTGAACTGGATCATGCGCCCGACTTCGCCGAACGTCGCGACACAGTTCAGGACCCACGTGAGCTCGGTGTGCGCGGGCACGTGGCTCTGGACGAACAGCGTGCACTTGCTCGGGTCGATTCCTGCCGCGAGGAGCATGGCCGCAGTGCGCCAGGTTCGGTCGGCCAGCGTCGGTGGGTCGTAGGGGACCGTCATCGCGTGCAGGTCGACCACGCAGTAGATGGCGTCGTGCTCGGCCTGTTGCGCGACCCAGTGGCGAATCGCGCCGAGGAAGTTGCCGAGATGCAGCTCACCGGTGGGCTGGATGCCCGAGAACACCCTGACCATCGCAGCCACGGTACTTGGCACAGCACCGAATGAGCCGTCCGATACCCTGACGCGAGCATGGGTTACGAGGTACGCACGTCGGTCTTCGAGGGGCCTTTCGACCTCCTGTTGCACCTCATCCTCCGCCAAGAGGTGGATCTCTGGGAGGTTTCCCTCGCGCCGATCATCGACGGATACCTCGCCGAGCTCGAGCGCATGCACGCGCTCGACCTCGAGCTGGCCACGGAGTTCCTCCTGATCGCGGCGACGCTCATCGAGCTCAAGACGCGGCGACTGCTGCCCGGACCGGCTGATCTCGAACTCGACGAGGAGCTCTTGCGGTTCGAAGAGCGCGACCTCCTCCTTGCCCGCCTGCTCGAGTGCAAGACCTTCAAGGACGCCGCGGCCGCGATCCAATCGCTCATGAGTCGCGCGGCGCTGTCCGTGCCCCGCCTGGCCGGCCCCGAGGAGCCATACCGCTCTCTCGTGCCTGACCCACTGGAACGGGTGCGCCTGCTGTCACTTCGCGATGCCGCCCGGCGCGCGCTCGCGCCGCGCCGCACCGAGATCGTCGACACCGAGCACATCGCGCCGATCCGCGCCAGCGTGGCCGAGGCGATCGTCGAGGTCCTCGGGCGTATGCGCGCCGGTAAGAGCATGCAGTTCCGCGAGCTCGTCGCCGACGCCGAGACCCGCCTCGACGTGATCGTGCGGTTCCTCGCGGTGCTGGAGCTCTTCAAGCAGGGACTCATCGACCTCGAGCAGACCGAGAACTTCGGGACGCTCTCACTGCGGCGACTCGTCGCCGACGACTACTCGCTCGACGAAGCGAGCGTCGCCGATTGGGACGAGCCCGCGGCGCCGCCGGCAGGGAAGCGCTCATGAACGGCGATCACGTCGCGTCGGAAGATCGGCGCGCCATCGAGGCTGTGGTACTGGCGGCAATGGAGCCGGTCGAGCCGCGATTCCTTGCCGAGCTCGTCGAGCTCCCGGTGGCCGACGTGGAGGAGATCTGCGCCGACCTCGCCCGCGAGTACGAGGAGATGCAACGCGGCTTCGTGCTCACGCGCGTCGCCGGTGGCTACCGCTTCCAGACCCACCCCGACCTCGCGGCGTACGTCGAGCGGTTCGTGGTGGAGGGCCAGCATGTTCGCCTCTCGGGTCCCGCGCTCGAGACCTTGGCGATCGTGGCCTACAAGCAGCCGATCTCCCGTGGTCAGATCTCCGCCATTCGCGGCGTCAACGTCGAGTCGACGCTGGACACGCTCGTTGCGAGGGGGTACATCGAAGAGGTGGCCCGGGATCCGGGACCCGGGCTCGCGGTGCTGTACGGAACGACGAACCTGTTCCTGGAGCGGCTCGGCATCGATTCACATGACGACCTTCCCCCGCTCGGCGACTTCGTTCCCGACGCGAGCGTGGTCGAAGCGCTCGAGCGCGGCCTGCGGTTGTCGACCGATCCCGAGGCCGACCTCGAGGATGCCGACCGGCACGAGTAAGCGGCTCGGGGCGTGGTCGAACACGAACGGCTCCAGAAGGTGCTCGCGCGGGCCGGCATCGGCTCTCGGCGAGCGTGTGACGATCTGATCGCAACAGGACGCGTGGCGGTCGACGGGCACACCGCCGAGCTCGGGATGCGCGTCGACCCCGAGACCCAACAGATCACCGTGGATGGCACGCCGGTGACGACGCGCAGTGACGTCGTCTACTACTTGCTGAACAAGCCCACGCGGGTCGTCACCACCGCGGACGACCCCGAAGGTCGCCATACGGTGCTCGAGCTCGTGCCCGCCGACCCACGTGTGTTTCCGGTGGGTCGCCTCGACTACGACACCGAAGGACTCTTGATCCTCACGAACGACGGCGATCTTGCCCAGCTGCTCACGCATCCGAGTCACGGCGTGGAGAAGACGTACCTCGCGGAGGTGAGCGGTGTCCCGACCGCCGCGACGGTTCGCGCGCTCCGGCAGGGCATCGAGCTGGACGACGGACCGACGGCACCGGCGCGCGTCCGCATCGTCCAGCACGACGGCGGACGAACGGCGCTGGAGCTCACGATCCACGAAGGGCGGAACCGTCAGGTCCGACGGATGTGCGAAGCCGTCGGTCATCCCGTTCAGCGACTCGTCCGCACTCGAATCGGCCCGCTGCACGACGACCGGCTCGCGCCGGGGGAGTGGCGGACGCTCGAACCAACCGAGGTGCGCAAGCTCTACGAATCCGCGACACACGAGCACCGCGATCGGTAGCCTCCAGGCCGTGAAGCTACGAGCGATCCGTGGCGCGATCACGTGCGACGCGAACACCAAGGCTGAGATTGATGCCAAGACCGCGCGCCTGATCGAAGAGATCCTGTCGCGCAACGATCTCGACCACGAAGGTCTCGTCAGCATCATGTTCACCGCCACGGAGGACCTCACCGCCGAGTTTCCCGCGGCGGCGGCACGCGCGCTCGGGCTTGGTGACGTGCCGCTCCTGTGTGCGCGCGAGCTCGCGATCGACCACGGCATGGCGCATGTCGTCCGAGTGCTTGTGCACTGCTACACGGACAAGGATCGCAGCGACCTGCACCACGTGTACCTCGACGGTGCCCGCGCCCTGCGCGACGACCTGCCCGAGTGACAAGCCGGACCGCGGAACGTCGGTCGAAGCGATGACCCGCGCCGATGAGCTCGTCGTCGTGGGGCCCCGCCCGCTGCGAGGTCGGTTGCGGCTCCCGGGTGACAAGGGCATCTCGCACCGCGCGCTCTTCGCGGCGAGCCTCGCGAACGGCGCGAGCGCGATCACAGACCTTGCGCCGGGCGACGACGTGGCCCGGACCCAGGCCGCGCTTGATGCGCTCGGCGTTCGGGTGATGAGCGCGCCCGATGGTGTCTCGGTCGAGGGGGCAGGCGTCGAAGCCCTGCATGAGCCGGCGGCTGCGATCGACTGCGGGAACTCGGGCACAACGATGCGGATGCTCGTCGGTCTGCTTGCCGGGCGGCCGTTCCGCACGGTGCTCACCGGCGACGCCTCTCTCAGCGAGCGACCGATGCAGCGCGTCGTGACGCCGCTTCGGACGTTGGGCGCGACGATCGACGGTCGTGACGGTGGAAACCGTGCACCGCTCGAGGTGTCCGGGGCTCAGCTCACAGGCGCGACCGTGGAGCTCGAGGTTGCCAGCGGACAGGTCAAGACCGCGCTCGTCCTCGCGGGCCTGCAAGCCAGTGGGACAACGGAGATCGTCGAGCCAGCACCGAGTCGCGATCACACGGAGCGGCTGTTCGGCGCGCTCGCGGCGCCGGTCGAGCGGGTCGACGACCGGACGACGCGAGTGCGCGCGGGCGCCCCCGAAGCATTCACGTGCACGGTCCCCGGCGACCCGTCGTCGGCTGCATTCTTCGTGGTCGCCGCCACGATCACGCAGGGTTCAGAGCTCGTGCTCGAAGATGTGCTGCTCAATCCCGGCCGGATCGCGTTCATCGACGTCCTGCGCTCGATGGGCGCCAGCATCGAGGTGCACGTCCGCGAGGATCGGCTCGGTGAGCCGGTGGGGGACCTCGCGATCCGGTCTGCACCGCTGCGCGGGACGACCTTCACGACCACCGAGGCGATCATCGACGAGATCCCGGTCCTCGCCGTGGCCGCGTCGTTTGCCGACGGACTCACCGAGATCCGCAATGTGGCAGAGCTGCGCGTGAAGGAGAGCAACCGCGCTGCGACGATCGAGCACGAACTGACGATGCTGGGCATTGGCGTCGAGGCGCATGGCGACGTCCTCGTCGTCCGCGGCGGACGACCCAGGGCCGCCACGCTCGAGAGCCATGGGGATCACCGCATCGCCATGGCCGCGGCCGTCGCCGCGAGCGCGGTCGAAGGCGAGAGCCGGGTTCGCGGTTGGTCGAGTGTCGCAGTGTCGTATCCGCACTTCGCCGAAGACCTCGATCAACTTGCAGGTATGTCGTGAGCCTGGTCGTGGCGATCGATGGGCCCTCTGGATCGGGGAAATCGACCGTCGCTCGTGGCGTCGCGGATTCGCTTGGCTTCGACGTGCTCGACACCGGCGCGATGTACCGCGCGGTGACCCTCGCCGCCCTCGATCGCGGCATCGATCTGAACGACGCCGACGCGTGCGCCGGCATCGCGAGCGACACCGAGCTCGACGTCGGGGACCGCGTCATGCTCGACGGGCACGACGTCACGACCGCGATCCGCGGCCCGACCGTGACCACAGCGGTGTCGCAGGTCTCGGCACACCCGGCCGTTCGCCGCGAGCTTGTCAAGCGCCAACGGGCGTGGATCGCCGCGCGGGAGGGCGGTGTCGTCGAAGGTCGCGACATCGGGACGGTCGTGTTCCCGGATGCGACCGTGAAGATCTTTCTCACCGCGAGCGACGAGGAGCGGGCTCATCGACGTCAGCGCGACGAACGGGCAGCGGATCGCGCGGTCAAGGTCGATGATGTCAAGGAAGACCTCGCTCGCCGAGATCGCGAAGACAGCAACCGCAAGGCGTCGCCACTTCGATCGGCACCTGATGCGGTCGTCATCGACACCACCGGACGCGTGGTAGCCGATGTCGTCGACGAGATTGTTCGTCTCGTCGCGGCCGCAACGACCCCGAACGATCGCTGATGTTCTATCGGGTGTTTCGAGCGTTCGTACTGTCGATCTTCAAGCTCGTCTTTCGCGTCCGGGTCACAGGCCGAGAGCATGTGCCACGTCGCGGTGTGTACGTCGTCGCGCCATCACACCGTTCGATCCTCGACATCCCGTTCGCCGCGTACATCACCCGGCGGCGAATCCGGTTCATGGCCAAGAAGGAGCTGTTCAGCACCTGGCTCGGCCGGCGCTTCTTTCAAGCCCTTGCCGCGATCCCGGTGGATCGCGCCGCCGCCGACCGATCGGCGTTGCGGGAGGCCCAAGCCGCGCTCGATGCGGGCGAGCCCGTCGGCGTCTTTCCAGAGGGCACGCGCAACAGCGGACCGACGCTCGGGGAGATGCACGATGGAGCGGCGTACCTCGCGCTGAAGCTCGGCGTCCCTATCGTGCCGGTTGGGATCGGCGGGAGCGAGGAGATCCTCGCCAGCGGCAAGCTCCTCCCGCGGATCAAACGGGTGGTCGTCGTGATCGGGCCGGCGATCTCACCCCCGGCGAGCGGTGATGGGCCGAAGCGGCGATCCGAAATACGCGAGCTCACGGAGGCGTTGCGCACGCAGCTCCAGAAGTGCTTCGACACGGCACGCCAAGTCGCCGGAACGTCAGCGGGCAACGAGGTCGGCGAGCGCCGCTGACGCGTCGACGCTGCGGTCGTCGACGAACGGACCACCGGCGCGTCGTGCGGTGGCAGGATCACCCCCGAGCATCACCGCCACGAGCGAGTCGACCGCCGGCACGAGCTCACGAAGCTCACGTGGCGGCGGGAAGTACTCGTCCTCGTCGGTCACGTAGACACGCTCGACGTCATCGCGAGGATCGAGCTTCTCGACGACGGCCATGACGACGTCCTCGGGCGCGCTTGCACCCGCGGTGACGCCGACGACTCGGGCTCCGCCCAGCGCCGCGAGGTCGAGCTCGTCGGGACCGTCCACGCGCAGCACGAGCTCACATCCGGCTTCCTCGGCGACCTTGGCCAGGGCGATGGTGTTCGAGGAGTTCGAGCTCCCGATCACGATCACGGCATCGGCCGAAGCTGCGATCGCTCGGAGCGCGGCTTGGCGGTTCGTCGTCGCGAAGCACAGGTCATCGCGGGTGGCGGTCCAGAGCTCCGGGAAGCTTGCACGGGCCTCGCCCATGATCCCTTCCCAGTCGTGCAGCGCGAGCGTCGTCTGGGCCAGCAGCGCAACCCGCTGTGGGTCCCCGACGGTGGACACCGCACGTTCGAGGTCCTCTGGACGTTCGACCAGACGGATGCTCTCCGGAGCCACGGCGAGCGTCCCGACCGCCTCGTCATGACCGGCATGGCCGACATAGAGGATCGTGTAGCCCTTGCCCGCGCGCACCTTGGCCTCGTGGTGCACCTTGGTCACCAACGGGCAGACCGCGTTGACGACGAATCGATTGCCCTCGCGCGCGGCATCGACCACGTCGGGTGCCGAACCGTGCGCCGACAACATCAACGGAGCCCCCGAAGGAACCTCGGTGACGTCGTCGACGAACACCACTCCAAGTCGACGAAAGCGCTCCACGACGAGTCGGTTGTGGACGATCTCGTGGTAGCAGTAGACCGGCGGGTCGAAGGCGCGAACCATCCAAGCGAGTGCCTTGATCGCCATCTCGACGCCGGCGCAGAAGCCGCGCGGCTCCGCGAGCAGCACACGTTCGACAGCCATTCGGGCGAGGGTACCCGTGGGCTCATGGCCTCGTAGACTCGTCGGATGCCGACCGCACGCGTGGTGGCGGTCGCGCCCGCCTCGCCTGCCGCGACCGCAGGGCTGGTCGCCGGCGACGAACTCCTCAGGGTCAATGGCGAGGCCGTGCGCGACGTCATCCGCTATCACCTGCACGTTGACGACGCGCACCTCGACCTCGAGGTTCGACGAGGTGGGATCGAACGCGCCGTCGTCATCGAGAAGCGCGCCGGAGAGCCGCTCGGGTTGGAGCTCGCGAGCCCGGTGTTCGACCGAGTACGGACGTGCGACAACCACTGCCCGTTCTGCTTCATCTACCAGCTGCCGAAGGGCATGCGGCGCAGCCTCTACGTGAAGGACGACGACTACCGGTTGTCGTTCCTCTACGGAAACTTCACGACGCTCACCCGGTTCACCGAGGCCGACCTCGAGCGAGTCGTCACCGAACGGCTCGGCCCGTTGTACGTGAGCATCCACGCGACCGACCCGAAGCTCCGCGCCCGCCTCCTGCGAAACCCGCGCGGCGCCACCAGCCTGCGTTGGCTGCGAGCGTTGCTGGAGGCCGACATCGAGGTGCACGGACAGGTCGTGGTCTGTCCCGGTCTCAACGATGGTGACGTGCTCGGGGAGACCCTGCTGGGGGTGCTCGATGAGTACCCCGCCCTCGCGTCACTAGGCCTCGTGCCGCTCGGGGTCAGCGCCCACACCACCGAGCCTGACCTCCGCCCGCACACCACGGCCGACGCGCTCGCGGCGATCGACACGGTGGAGCGGTGGCAGCCGCGATTCCTGGAGGCCGTAGGCCGGCGTCTCGTGTTCGCAGCCGATGAGTACTACCTCCTCGCGAGCTCAGCGTTCCCGGAAGGCGAGGAGTACGACGGCTACCCGCAACACGAGAACGGGATCGGGATGGCGCGCACCTTCGCGGCACAAGTAGCAAGCGCGCTCGCCGGGGATGCCGCGGCGCCGGGCCCGCACCGCACCGGCTTCTTCGACTGGGTGGATGGCGCTCCCTCGTGGGGCTACCGCGCGCCTCGCGGACTTGCGGTGCGCGACGCCCGCGATGAGGTGCGGCCGATCACGATCGTGACCGGGGAGTACGGCGCGAGTGTGCTCGAGCCGATGCTCGACGCGCTGAGAGGGGCGTCGGATGCCAGCATCCACCTGCTCCCCGTTCGCAACCACTTCTTCGGTGGGAACATCGCCGTCACCGGACTGCTCACGGGGAGCGACATCGCCGCCGCGCTCGAGGGCGAGCCGACGAACAGCCGCGTGCTGCTTCCCGACGTCGTGCTGTCGAACGGGCGATTCCTCGACGGCACCGGACTCGATGACCTGCCGATGCCGGTCGAGGTCGTCCCGACCGACGGTGTCGCGTTGGTGTCGACCGTGCGCTCGTCATGAGCACGATCGTGGCCATGTTGCCCGTGGTGGCGGTCGTCGGGCGTCCGAACGTCGGTAAGTCCACGCTCGTGAACCGCCTCGTCGGTCGTCGTGCCGCCATCGTCGAAGAACGGCCCGGCGTGACCCGCGACCGCAAGGAGCTGGTCGCGGACTGGCGAGACCGCGGGTTTCGGGTCGTAGACACCGGTGGCTGGCTCCCCGACGGAACGGCCACTGAGGAGTCGCGTGCGCTCACGCGGCAGGTCAGCGCACAGGCGGAGCGGGCAATCCGCGAGTCCGACGTGGTGATCCTCGTTGTCGACGCGGCTGTGGGTGTGGTCGAAGAGGACGCGCAGGTCGCGCGCATCCTCCAGCGCGCGAAGAAGCCCGTCCTCGTGGTGGCCAATAAGGTCGATGGGCAACGCCAGGAGGCCGACGCGTGGGCGTTCAGCCGCCTCGGGTTGGGCGAGCCGCTGCTCGTGTCGGCGGCACACGGTCGAGGCGCGGGAGACCTCCTCGATGCGATCGTGGCTGCCCTCCCTCCCGTCGTGCAGGACACGCCGGTCGAGGAAGACCCGGCATTCGCGGTGGCCATCGTCGGGCGCCCCAACGTCGGCAAGTCCACGCTGTTCAACCGCCTGGTCGGCGACGAGCGGGTGGTGGTGCACGACGAGCCCGGCACTACTCGCGATGCCATCGACACATTGCTCGACACACCAGATGGCCCGCTTCGCGTGGTCGACACCGCGGGCATGCGACGGCGCAGCCGGGTCGATGAAGCCACCGAGCACTTCGGCGTCCTCCGCGCCCTCGAAGCCGTCGACCGTGCCGACGCCGCACTCTTCGTGATCGACGCGTCCGCCGGGGTCACCCACCAAGACCAACGCCTGGCCGAGCGCGTCGACGGGGCCGGCAGCGCCATCGTCGTCGTCTTGAACAAGTGGGACCTCCTCGACGACGACGCCGATCGCCGACGCGAGGTGCTGATCGACATTGCGGATCGGCTCTCCTTCCTGTCGTATGCGCCGGTCCTCAAGGTCTCGGCGCACACCGGCCGCGGCGTGGGGCAGCTGCTCCCCGCATTGCGCGAGGCCGAGGCCGCGTACCACCGGCGGATCCCGACGTCGGCGCTCAACAAGGTGCTCCAGGACGCCCAGGCGAGTCACGCACCCCCACCCACCAAGCGCCACCGACCGAAGATCCTCTACGCCACCCAAGGCGCGACGGACCCCCCGACGTTCACGATCTTTGCCACCCATGACCTCCCAAAGCCGTACCTGCGCTACCTGGAGCGCAAGCTCCGGGAGGCCTTCGAGCTCGGCCCCACGCCCGTGAAGCTCCGGGTCCGGCGGCGCACGTCCTGATCTCTTTCGGGGCCGGTTCAAGTCCGAGGCCCCGAAATGCCGAAACCTCCGGAAAGTGGCGCGCGGCAGGAGTCGCAACCGAGGGTCCGAGAAGACGTGGTTCGCAGGCGAGATCCAGAGCGGGGTTCGAGTCTCGTGGAGGCAGCGATCATCGCGCCCCTCGTCCTCCTCTTGATCTACGGAGTGATGGAGACCGGCTACGCCTTCTTCGGTCGCCTCACGGTGAACAACATGAGTGTGGTCGGCGCCCGCTCAGGCTCCGGCGAGGCCAACGACGTCCTCGCGGACTTCGCGATCCTCCAAGCCGTCGAGAACGGCGCGACCGGCATGGGGACCAACGACATCACGATGGTGGTCGTCTATCGAGCGACGAGCCCCGACGACCGGGTGCCGGCCGCGTGCAAGACGGCCAGTGTGACGAACACTTCGGGGACACGGGGATGCAATCGCTATGTGAGCGGCGACCTGGCCCTCGACTCGGATCAGTTCGGTTGCATCGGCCCTCCTGGCCCGGGCACGAAAGTGGACAACTTCTGGTGCCCGACGACGCGGAAGACCGCACTCCAGGGAGCGAACGGCCCGCCGGACTACATCGGCGTGTACGTGGAGGCCGAGCACCAGAACCTGACCGGGATCATCGGGGAGAGCTTCACGTTCACGACCGACACGGTGATCCGCATCGAGCCTCGGACGTTGACGTGAGAAGGCGTCGCCGGTGGGGCGACGAGCGGGGAGCCGCCCTGATCGAGGTCGCCGTCACCCTGCCGCTGCTCGTGCTGATCGTGCTCGGGATCATCGAGTTCGGATCGGCATGGAGCAACAAGCTGAAGGTCGAGACCGCGGCTCGCGGCGGTGCGCGGGTGGGGAGCGGTCTCGGCGCCGACCGGATGGCCGACTACGGCGCGCTCCAGAGCGTCAAGTCGGTGCTCACCGACTTGGGGCTCGACAACGTCGACTACGTCGTTGTCTACAAGGCGTCTGATGCCGACGGCGACATCCCCACCGGATGCACTGGCTCAACACCGACGTCGCAGACGGGGAAGTGCAACGTGTACAGCGGCGCACAGCTCGGGAGCCTCACGCAGGCAGACTTCACCGGCACCACGAGCTGCGGTGGGGGCGCGCCCGATCACTTCTGGTGCCCGACTTCGCGCCAGAGCGTGCAGCACCTCGGGAATGACTACGTCGGGGTGTGGATCAAGGCCAACTCCCAGACCCTGACCAACTTCTTCGGATCGCCGCTGGGTCTGCAGTCCGCTGCAGTCATGCGCCTCGAGCCGAAGGGGTAGCCGTGCGAGAGCGTCGATTTCTACGCAAGCGTTGCCGCGAAGAAGACGGGTTCGTGCTGGTGCTCGTCGCGATCATGTTGACGACGCTGCTGCTGTTCGCCGGGTTCGCGGTCGACTTCGGGAGCTGGTATGTGCGGGCCGGGGAGATCAAGCGCACAGCCGACGCGGCGGCACTGGCCGGCGTCGTGTGGATGCCTCAGTTCGATTCGGCTGAACAAGCGGCACTCGACGCCGCCGCTCGGAACGGCTTTGAGGACGGCGTAGAGAACATCCGCATCTGGGTGGAGGCGGTGACCGGGAACAACCGCCAGCTGCGGGTCACGATCACAGATACGGACGCCAAGCAGTTCTTCTCCAGCTTGGTGGCCCAGAGTCAGGCGATCTCGCGCGGTTCGCTGGCCGAATACGTCCTCCCGGTTCCGCTCGGGAGCCCGAAGAACACCTTCGGGACGGGCAACCTCCTCTCCACGGACCGGGAGAACTTCTGGGCGGCAGCCAACGGATACTGCGCGGGTCATGAGAGCGGCGACGACAAGCTCGCGTTCCACGAGTCGTATTCGACGTCGTCGGGTGCCAGCCAGTGCAACAACGGATCCGAGGACTCGACCAGCTACGACCCGAGTGGCTACCTCTACGCGATCGAGCTGCCCTCGAACGCGTCGTCTCTCAACCTCGAGGTCTACGACGCGCCCTATTACACCTCGGGGTCACCCTCGGACCTCTCGGTCGCGAGCGGGTCGCAAGCCGTGACGACGATCTTCGAGGTCTACGACCGCAACACCACGCCTCTCGACCTCTCGAACCTGACGTTGCTCAGCACCTTCACGTACACCACGAACCAGTCGTCGTCGACGCTTCAGAACAATTGGGTGAGGCTCCAGACCTGGACAAACCCGTCGGCTGGTCAGTACTACCTCCGAGCGCGGACGCTCGGAGGGCAGCTCAACAGCCGCGCCTCGAACGGGTTCGGCATCCGCGCGTTCACCGGGAGCTCGTTCTCGCAATGCACCACGATCATTGGTGCGACCGGCTACTCGGCGTCATGCCCGCAAGTGCACGGCGTCAGTGACATCTCGATCCTCGCGAACGGTCCGAGCACCACCGCCGACTTCTACCTGGCGCAGATCGATCCTGTGCATGCCGGGAAGACGATGCGCGTAACCCTGTTCGACGCCGGTGAGGGCTCCGACACGCTGCGGATCATCGATCCCAACGGCAATGCCACGACCTTCGGCTGGTCCACACCGTGCAACCCGCCGACGCCGCCGACGGGAGGATGCAGCGGGAGTGGTACCTCCCTCAGCGTGTCCGGCACCGGAACCCAGCCGTACAGTGGCCTCAACAGCACGAGCAAGTACAACGACCGCTACATGGTCCTCGACATCGCTCTGCCCGCCAACTACGTGGGCCTCTACGGCACGAAGACGTGGTGGAAGGTGCGGTATACGGCGGGGAGCAACCCGACCGACCGAACGACCTGGTCGGTCAACATCGTCGGTGACCCCGTCCACCTCGTGAAGTAGCGGACTCGGTCTGCTCGCGCCATTCGGGCGAGCATGTGACGAACATCGGTCACATCCAGGCTTTGATCGACACATGCTGGAATGCGGGCATGCCCTGGTGCACCGAGTGCGACCGCTTTCTGTCACCGTCGACGGTCCGCGCCGACGGTGCGTGCCCGGTCTGCGGCAAGCCCGTCGATCCCGAAGGCGGACGCGCCCGAGCGTTGCGGCGCATCCCATGGCATCTCAAGCTGCTGCTCGGCGTGTTCGCGCTCTACCTCGGATATCGCATCGTGCAGGGCGTCGAGTGGCTGATCGGCGAGCTCTGAGGAACGCAGTGAGCGGCCGGTAGCATCGTCGTCCCGGTGCGGCACCGAGCACCGCGGGCTGTGGCGCAGCTTGGTTAGCGCGTTGGTCTGGGGGACCAAAGGTCCCGGGTTCGAATCCCGGCAGCCCGACTCAAGACATCGCCCCCTTGTACGACGCGGGGAGACGTGGCTAGGTTCTCCACAGAAAGCGAGCCTTCGCTCACACGTCGTCCCCAGGTTGTCCACATGGCTGTCCACAACTCGGCACTCCCGTTGGGGAACGAGCGCGGCTGGTCGGCTCTGGCCCCCGCGGCCCGGCGCTGTCGCCGCTGCGGGATCGTGATCGGGTACGGCGACCGCTGCGACTTCTGCCTCGAGCACCGGGGTGACCACTCGGACGAGCCGGGCCAGCACTTCGGCCGGCATCACACCGAGTGGATCCCCACCGTGGAGGCGCTCATCGGCCAAGGCGACCTCGACGCGGCCGAGTTCCTGCTGTGGCGCCTCGTCGAGGCGACCGAAGCCGAGTCGCTCGTCGCGCAGGTGCCACCGCTCGAGCTGCACTTCCGCCGCCTCGGTTGGATCGCGCGCCAGCGCGGCGACGAGGCGCTCGCGACACGACTGCGGCATCGCATCGCCGAGTGCAAGGACGCGGCGGCTCGCGCCGCCAACCCCGACGCGAGCTAGGAGACCGACTTCTAGGCTGCTCGTCGTGCCGTTGAGTCATCGATACCCGCGCGCCGCGTTGGCGACTCCGCACTACCTCGCGTCGGCAGCCGGCTACGCCACCCTCGCCGACGGCGGGAACGCAGTGGACGCAATCGTGGCCGCGAACCTCGCGCTCGGCGTGGTCGCGCCGTACTTCTGTGGCTACGGGGGCGACCTGTTCGTCATCGTGTGGGACGGCTCGCTCAGTGGCTACCTCGGGTCGGGACGGTCTCCCGCGGCGGCGACGATCGAGCGGGTGCAGGCTCGGGCGGGGCAGGCAGGGATGCCCGTGTTCGGTCCCGATTCGGTCACGGTCCCGGGTGCGGTGGCCGGCTGGTTCGACCTCCTCGATCGCTGGGGAACCCGAACCTTCGAGCAGCTGGCCCAGTTCGCGCTGCGCTATGCCGAAGACGGGTTCGAAGTCACGCCCGGCGGCGCGCGAGCCATCGCCGAGGGGCGTCAGATGTACCCCGGCTCGACGGCATGGCACGGCGTGTACGGCGACATGCAACGTGGTGACGTGCTGCGTCAGCCGGCGCTGGCCCGAACGATCGCGCGCCTGGCGAGCGACGGACCCGACTCCTACTACCGAGGGCCGATCGGGGAGGCCATCGCCGTCGCGGTGAGCGAGAGCGGCGGCGACCTCGCACCGTCCGACCTCTCGTCGCACACCGGCGAATGGGCAGACCCACTCCTCGCGCAGTACCGCGAGGTGGAAATCGCCGAGCTTCCCCCGCCGACCCAAGGTGTCACTGCGCTCGAGGCTTTGCGCATCCTCGACGCCGTGGGCTTGCCGACCGCGGCTGGCGAGCGTGAGCACGTGATGATCGAGGCGACGAAGCTCGCGCTCGCCGACCGCGACCGTTGGGTGACCGACCCAACGACGATGCCGAGATCCGCGCTCGACTTGCTCACCGACG
This sequence comes from Acidimicrobiia bacterium, assembly GCA_040881685.1. Classification (NCBI taxonomy): domain Bacteria; kingdom Bacillati; phylum Actinomycetota; class Acidimicrobiia; species Acidimicrobiia bacterium. The sequence continues at coordinate 38,128 of JBBECS010000050.1, forward strand.
AGTGGGTGAAGTCCCGCGCGGACGAGATCGATCCGGCCCGAGCGACAACTCCCAGCGGAGGTGAACCGCAGCCCGGAGGGACCGCGTACCTGTGCGCGGCAGACGGCGACGGTCTGCTCGTGAGCCTCATCCAGTCGAACTTCGTCCACTTCGGATCGGGCGTCCACGTGGCGGAGTGGGGGATCAACCTCAACAACCGCGGCTTCTCGTTCTCACTCGATCCGCACCGCGTAAACGCGTATGCGCCGGCCAAGCGGCCGATGCACACCTTGATCCCGGCCATGGTCCTCCGGGACGGACAACCGAGCCTGGTGTTCGGGAGCATGGGTGGCGATGCGCAGGTGCCGGTGCATGTGCAGCTGCTCGCGCGGATCATCGAGGCAGGGGAGGATCCCGCCGACGCCGTCGCGGCTCCGCGGTGGCGAGTCGATCCCGGTTCGTGGCACGTGCGCGCCGAGACGCGCTTCGAAGCGGACACGCTGGAGGCGTTGCGCGCGAAGGGCCACGCGGTCACCGAGACGAGCGCGTACGACATCAGCATGGGGCACGCACACGCCGTCTGGCCGACTGGCAGCGGATGGGGTGCCACGTTCGATCCTCGCTCGGAGGGTGCCGCGCTCGGCTTGTGAACCGCACCGAGCCGGCTCCCGCGGCGGTTACCATCGACGCGTGACCGACGTGAAGAACGTCGACGAAGTGCGCGAGGCACTCGCCGCGCACGACTATCTCGCCGACGAGGGCCTCGCCACGGCGATCTTCCTCGCGCTTCGACTCGAACGGCCGCTGCTGCTCGAAGGTGAGGCCGGTGTCGGCAAGACCGAAGTCGCCAAGGTGCTCGCACGCTGGACCGGCGGTGAGCTCGTTCGCCTCCAGTGCTACGAGGGCATCGACGCGGCGCAGGCCGTCTACGAATGGGACTACTCGCGTCAGCTGCTCCATCTCCGGGCGAGCGAGGCTGGTGGAGGCCCGGTCGACGAGGACGAGCTGTACTCCGAGCGGTTCCTCGTGCGGCGCCCGCTCTTGCGCGCCATCGCCCACAGCGGGAACCAGCCGCCGGTGCTCCTCGTCGACGAAGTCGACCGGGCGGACGACGAGTTCGAGGCGTTCCTGCTCGAGATCCTGTCTGACTACGCGATCACGATCCCCGAGCTCGGCACCTTCCGAGCCGAATCACCTCCGATCGTGGTGGTCACGTCGAATCGCACGCGCGACGTCCACGATGCGCTGAAGCGCCGCTGCCTGTACCACTGGATCGGACACCCCGACTTCGAGCGCGAGCTTGCGATCCTCAGAGTGCGGGCGCCGGACGTGCGCGAGGAGCTCGCGCGCCAGGTCGCGGGTGCCGTGGAAGCACTGCGCGACCTCGACCTCTACAAGCCACCCGGCGTGGCCGAGACGATCGACTGGGCCCAAGCTGTCGCCGCGCTCGGGTCGACCACGCTCGATGCGGCAACCGTCGACGTCACGCTCGGCACGGTCCTGAAGTACCGCGAGGATCAGGAGCGCGCCCGCGCCCATGGGCTCGAGCTGCTGGTCCAGGCCGCAGCCACCACCAACCGTGCCTCCTGAGGCCGACGCCGACCGCGTCGCAGTTGCGTTCGCCCGCGTGCTGCGCGGTGCTGGCCTCGACGTGCCCGTCGGTTCGACCATCGCGTTCGGCGAAGCCCTCGCAGCAGTCGGCCTCGATCGCCGGGACGGGGTGTACTGGGCCGGGCACGCAACCCTGCTCCGGGGCCCGGAAGACCGCGAGACTTACGACCGCGCGTTCGGCGTGTTCTGGGACGGCAAGGTCGGCATTGACGGGAGCACCGCCGAGCCCACGCCCTTGACGCTCGCGTTCGATGCCGATCAGGACGACGCCGACCACAACGCCGAGCCCGACGACGACGCGGCCGTGACGCTCGAGGTGCGATGGAGCCGCGCCGAGGTGCTGCGCCACCACGACTTCGCCGCTTACACGCATGCCGAGCTTGTCGAGGCACGTCGGATGATGGCCGACCTCCGACTCGCCGGTGCGTTGCGGCGCTCACGCCGGCGTCGACCGACCCGCCGCGAGCGCGGCCGTCCCGATCTGCGCCGGACGGTTCGCCGATCCTTGCGCTCGGCGGGCGAGCCGATCGACCGCGCGTTCTCGAGCCCGTCGCGGCGGCCGCGTCGGGTCGTCTTGCTGTGCGATGTGAGCGGCTCGATGGAGCCGTATGCCCGGGCGTTCCTGCGTTTCGTGCAAGCGGCGGTCGTCGGTCGGGGACGGGTCGAGGCCTTCGCCATCGGCACCCGACTCACGCGCATCACGCGGGAGCTGTCGTCGCGCGATCCCGACGCCGCACTCACCGCCGCGGCGCAACGTGTCGTCGACTTTTCCGGCGGCACCCGACTCGGCGAAGGCCTGCGGGCATTCAACGACCAATGGGGTGTGCGCGGCATGGCGCGCGGCGCGGTGATCGTGATCCTCTCTGACGGCTGGGATCGCGGCGATCCCTCGGTGCTCGGAGAGGAGATGGCCCGACTCGGACGCGTCGCGCACCGGATCGTGTGGGTGAACCCACTCAAGGCAACTCCCGAGTACGCCCCGCTCGCGCGCGGGATGGCTGCCGCCCTGCCCCACGTCGACGAGTTCGTCACCGGGCACTCGCTTGCCGCGCTCGAAGAGCTCGCCGAGGTGATCGGCAAGTGAGCCAGCGCGAACGGAGCGAATGGAGCGAACGCACTGAGCGGGGTAGCGGAGTGGGAGCGAACAAAGGGTGAAAGAGATCCTCGACGACATCGACCGGTGGCGGGCCCTCGGACAGCGGGTCGCGGTGGCGCGCGTGGTCGGTCTCGATGGCTCTGGTCCGCGCGATCCCGGCGCCGCGATGGCGGTGAGCGAGAGCGGCGAGGTTGCCGGCTCGGTGTCCGGGGGTTGCGTCGAGGGCGCGGTCGTCACCGAGGCGCTCGCGGTCCTCGCAGGAACGCGCCCGCGTGGCGTCGTGTCGTTCGGCTACTCCGACGACGAGGCCTTCGCCGTCGGTCTCACGTGTGGCGGCACGATCCACGTGTTCGTCGAGCCCCTCGACTGGTGACCTCCGGCGCGGGCGATCCGGCGACTCCGGTCTTCCAAGCGCTCGAGGACGCCCTTCGCGCCGACGAGCCGGTTGCGTTGGCCACGGTGATCAACGGCAACGGCGTCGGCGCCAAGCTGCTCGTCACCCCCGGCGGCAAACCCATGGGTACCCTCGGAGATCCGGATCTCGATCGCGTCGTCACTCGCGATGCGCTCGGTGAGCTCGAAGCCGGGTTGACGGTGACCCGTCACTACGGCCCGCACGGTGAGGCACGCGAGCGTGACGTCGAAGTCTTCGTCGAGTCGTTCGTGCGCCAACCGCAGATGGTGATCTTCGGCGCAGTCGACTTCACCGCGGCGCTCGCTCGAGCGGCGAAGCTGCTCGGCTACCGCGTGACGGTCTGTGACGCGCGTGAGGTGTTCGCCACTCCCGCGCGCTTCCCGATGGCGGACGAGGTCGTGTGTGATTGGCCCGACCGTCACTTGAGCCGAATCGGTGACAACCTGGGACCACGTGACGCGGTGTGCGTGCTGACCCATGACGCCAAGTTCGACGTGCCCGCCATCGTTGGTGCACTCGGCACGCGAGTCGGGTATCTCGGCGCGATGGGAAGTCGCTCGACGCATGCCAAGCGGGTCGTGCGACTGCGCGAGGTCGGGGTGACCGACGCGGAGCTGACGCGGGTCATGGCGCCGATCGGCCTCGATCTCGGGGCGCGAACACCTGAAGAGACGGCCGTCTCGATCTGCGCCGAGATCATCGCGACCCGCACGGGCCACGCGGCGCCATCGCTGCGCGACACCGACGGCCCGATCCACGCCTGAGCCGCTCACATCAGGGGAGGAGCCATGGACCTGGGCATCACCGGCCGCCGTGCCGCGGTCGCCGCGGCATCCCGCGGTCTCGGCCTCGCTTCGGCGGTGGCACTTGCCGCCGAAGGCGCACAGGTGGCGATCTGTGGCCGCGACCGAGGCGCGGTCGAAGCCGCCGCGTCCACGCATGATCTCGTGCCGCTCGTGGCCGACATGAGCACGCCCGACGGCGCTCGCGGATTCGTGCAGGCGACGAGAGAAGCGCTCGGCGGGATCGACATCCTGGTGCCGAACGCCGGTGGGCCGCTGCCGGGGCGGTTCGCGGACGTCTCCGACCTCGAGGAGTACACGCGTGCCTTCCAGCTCAACTGCCTCTCGACGATCGCGATGTGTGCAGAAGCGATCCCGGCCATGCAGGCACAGCAATGGGGACGAGTCGTGGCAATCACATCGATCGCCGTCCGCCAGCCGATGCCGCATCTCATCCTGTCGAACACCGCGCGCGCCGGCGTGACCGGATTCTTGAAGACGCTCGCTCGCGAGGTCGCACCCGACGGGATCACGGTGAACTCACTTCAACCCGGTCTGCACGACACGGAGAGACTGCGCGCGCTCGGTGGCGCGGACGCGTCCGGCATTCCAAGCGGAACGCTGGGTCAGCCGGCGGACTTCGGTGCGATCGTTGCGTTCGTGTGCTCCGAGCAAGCTCGCTCCCTCACGGGTGTGGCAATCCCTGTCGACGGCGGCGCATACGCCGGCCTGCAATAGCCGTCACGTCACGCCGCAGCCAGAGTGGAAGAGCGCGATCAGCCGCCTACGCTGGCGATTGTGGACGATCGCCGGGTTCTCACGGTCCCGAACGCGATCTCGGTGATCCGGCTCCTCTGCGCACCGCTGTTCCTCTGGCTGCTCTTCGAGGCCGAGGAGCGCGCGGTTACGTTCGGCCTTCTCGCGGTCCTCGGCGCCACCGACTGGGTCGACGGTTGGATCGCCCGACGCTTCGACCAGGGCAGCCTCGTGGGGAAGGTGCTCGATCCCGTGGCCGACCGGATCCTCCTGCTCACCGCCGCGATCGCCTTGACCATCGACGGCGTGGTCCCCACCTGGGTGGGTGTGCTGGTCCTGGTCCGTGAGGCGCTCGTGAGCGCGGCCACGCTCGCGCTCGCCGTGGCCGGCGCAGCCAGGATCGATGTGCAATGGGCCGGCAAAGCGGGCACGTTTGCATTGATGTTCGCGCTGCCCGGCTTCCTTCTCGTCGACGTGCTCGATCCCGGCACCGGTCGCGATGCGGCCCAAGTCACCACCTGGGTTGCCACGGCCGGGGGTCTCGTCCTCGGATACCTCGCAGTCGCGCAGTACGTGCCGATCGCTCGTGACGCGCTGCGCGCCGGTCGCAGTGCCCGCGCGGGCACGTCAGGAGCTGCGGTATGAAGACCGAGCAGCCGACCGTCCCGCAGGGCGGCAGCGGGTATCCCGCTGCCGAGGGAGCGCGACCATGAAAGCCGTCATCCTCGCCGGGGGAGAAGGCACGCGGTTGCGTCCGCTCACGAGCAACCAGCCGAAGCCGATGATCCCCCTCGTCAACCGTCCGCTGATGGAGCACATCGTGACGCTCCTGGCTCGCCACGGCTTCGACGACGTTGTGGTGACCGTCGCGTACCTCGCCAACCAGATCCGTGACTACTTCGGCGACGGCTCCGACTTCGGGCCCCGCATGCGCTACGCGACCGATGAGACACCCCTCGGCACTGCAGGCTCGGTCCGCAACGCCGCCTCCGAGCTCGACGACACGTTTCTGGTCATCTCCGGCGACGTGCTCACCGACATCGATCTCACCGGGTTCATCAAGGCACATCGTGAGAGTGGGGCCACCGCGTCGATCGCACTCATGCGCGTCGAGGATCCGCTGGAGTTCGGGATCGTCATCACGCGCCCCGACGGCAGCGTGGAGCGGTTCCTCGAGAAGCCGAGCTGGGGCCAGGTCTTCTCCGACACCATCAACACCGGGATCTACGTGCTCGAGCCCGAGATCTTCGACCTGATCCCAGAGGGCGAGGTCGTGGACTTCGCCCAAGACGTGTTCCCCGCAGCGCTCGACAAGGGCCTTCGGATCCACGGCCATGTCGTCGACGGCTATTGGGAGGACATCGGCACCACCGACGCGTACCTGCGCGCGCACGCCGATGTGCTCGACGGCCGGGTCAAGGTCGACATCACCGGCTTCGAGATGAGCAAGGGGGTCTGGCTGGGCGAGGGCGCAGAGATTGATCCCGCCGCCGTGGTCGAGGGTCCGGCCGTCATCGGCGACAACTGCAAGATCGAAGCCGGAGCGAGGATCAGCGAGTACACCGTGCTCGGCACCGACGTGGTCATAAAGAACGACGCGACCCTCGAGCGTGCGCTCTGTCACGACCACGTCTACATCGGGCGCAACGCCCGGCTCCGCGGTTGTGTCATCGGACGGTCCACCGACCTGCGCGGCCATGCTCGCCTGGAGGAAGGCGTCGTGGTCGGCGACGAGTGTTTCATCGGCGAGCACGCGGTCGTCAACGCCGGCGTGCGGATCTACTCCTTCAAGACGGTTGAAGCCGAAGCCGTCGTCAACTCCTCGATCGTTTGGGAAAGTCGCGGTGCCCGAACCTTGTTCGGTCGACGGGGCGTACGAGGGCTCGCAAACGTCGACATCACGCCGGAGGTCGCGGTGCGCTTGGCCATGGCGTACGGCACCGCACTCAAACGGGGCTCGACGGTCACGACGAGCCGGGACACCAGCCGTGCGGCCCGTGCGCTGAAGCGTGCGGTGATCGGTGGCTTAAACCTTGCCGGAGCGAACGTCGAGGACGTCGAGCTCGCGACCGTCCCGGTCACCCGCTTTCAGGTTCGCAACAGCCAGGCGCGCGGTGGCATCACCGTCCGCCTCGACGCCGACGATCCAGACAGCGTCGAGATACGGATCTTCGACGCGGATGGGCGCGACATCGACGAAGGGATGCAACGAAAGCTCGAGCGGCTCCTCGCGCGCGAGGACTACCGACGTGCGTTCGCAGGGGACATCGGCGACATCGTGTACCCGCCGCGCTCGATCGAGTTCTACACGGCCGCCCTCGCGCGCTCCGTCAACGCCGAGAAGCTGCACGAACGCGCCTTCAAAGTGGTGCTCGACTACTCGTACGGCGCGGCGTCGATCGTGATGCCGTCGGTGCTGGCAAAGCTCGGCGTGGACGCGCTCGCGATCAATCCTTACGCCAGCACCGCCGCGAGCTCCGCCACCGAGCTTGACCAGCAGGTCGTCCGCATCGCCGAGCTCGTTCGCGCATCGGGAAGTCACCTCGGCTGCGTGATCTCGCCCGACGGAGAGACGATCGCCCTGGTGGACGACGAAGGTCACGCACTCTCACGCACCGAGGCGCTCCTGGCGCTCGTCACCCTCGTGGCCGAAGCCCGCCCGCACGCCCGCATCGCGCTGCCGGTATCCGTCACACAAGCAGCCGAGCACCTCGCGATGGCGCACGGCGGGGAGGTCGTGTGGACCAAGCGCTCCGATACTCACCTCATGGAGGTGGCCGCGCTCGGTGACATCGCCTTCGCCGCATCGCCGGAGGGCGGGTTCATCTGGCCGGAGTTCCTCCCGGCCTACGACGCCTCGGCATCACTCGCGCATGTGCTCGACCTGCTCGCGACGACCGGTCGAACCCTCTCGACCGTCGTCAAAGAGCTCCCACGGGTGCACGTCGCGCACGAGACGGTGCCGACAGCCTGGGAACGGAAGGGCGCGGTGATGCGTGAGCTCGTCGAGCTCCTGACGCGTGATGCCGAGCACGAGTTCCTCCTCGTCGATGGCGTCAAGGTCCTGCGCCCGGACGGCTGGGCGCTGGTGATGCCCGATCTCGAGCAGCCGACCACGCACGTCTGGGCCGAGGCCGAGAATGACGAGGCGGCCCACCGTCTCGCGCACGACTACGCGCTCGTGATTCGCCAGCTGCTTCGCTGAGCCACCTACGATGCGCCGACCCTGACACCGGAGTGGAGCAATGGAGTTTCCCGACAACCTGAGGTACAGCAAGGAGCACGAGTGGGTCGCGGTCGACGGCTCGCGTGCGCGCGTCGGGATCACGGACTATGCGCAGGACGCGCTCGGCGACATCGTCTACGTGCAGCTCCCGACGGTCGGCAAGGCAGTCGAAGCGATGGCCACGTGCGCCGAGGTCGAGTCCACGAAGTCCGTCTCCGACATCTACGCGCCGGTGTCGGGAACCATCACAGCGGTGAACGAAGCGCTCAACGATTCTCCGGAGCTCGTCAACCAGGAGCCCTACGGGGTGGGTTGGATCTTCGAAGTTGATCTGAGCGATCCGTCTCAGATCGACTCCCTGCTCGACGCGAGGGCATACCGCGCGTTGGTTGAGAGCGGTTGACCACTCGCGACCATCGACCACCCGCGGGTGCGCCTCGCTGGCGCTTGATCGACGACATCGGTAGCGACGCGTCCACCGATCACATGCGGACCGATGTCGAGCTGCTCGAGCAGGTCGTTGCCGATGGACAGCCAGCGTTGCGCCTGTACACTTGGTCCGAGCCGACGCTGTCACTCGGCCGGTTCCAGGACCGCGCGGATGTCGACGAGGCCGCCTGCGAAGAGCTCGGTGTTCGCATCGTGCGCCGCCCGACCGGCGGAGCCGCGCTCCTGCATGGCGCCGACCTCACCTACTCGGTTTCGCTGTCGCTTCCTTCGGGTGCGGACGGTGGTGTGCGCGCCGTCTACGACGTGATCGCACGAGCGCTGATCGCCGGCCTCGAGCTCATCGGCGTCACCGCGGCGATCGCCCGAAACGACGGGCCGCCAGGAGCAGTGTGCTTCGCCGGGCAACAGGGAGCCGACCTGCGGGTCGGCGATCGCAAGGTGTGTGGATCGGCACAGGTACGACGCGACGGCGCCGTCCTTCAGCACGGTTCGATCCTGCTACGACGTCTCGAGATCGACGAGTGTGACGTCGTTCGCACCGACTGCGACCATGACGCGCTCCTCCGCGCGACGGTCACGCTCGAGGAGCTCGCCGCGCCGAGTGATCCGCGCTCGGTTGCCGACGCGATCGTGAAGGGTTTCGCCAGATCCCTGCCCGTTTCCTTCGACCCTGCAGTGCTTGTGCCGCAGCGTTCCTACGCGCAGCATTGATGCAACCGGGCTCGCGTCGGTACCCTTGTAAGGGTGCGTTGTCGGCGCTGTGGCCACGAGAACGAAGTCGAGGCGAATTTCTGCTCGTCATGCGGTGAGCCGCTCGGCGAAGAGGACACCACCGTCTCCTTGGAGCTGATCGAAGGACGTCGCGCCCTCGAGCAGGAGATCGGGCACCTGCTCGATCAGCTCGCAGACGGAATGGGGATGCTCATCGTGCGGCGCGGACCCAATGCCGGGAGCACCTTCGTGCTCGCCTCGGACAACACGACGCTCGGTCGAGACCCGGAGTCCGACATCTTCCTCGATGACGTCACCGTGTCACGTCATCACGCCGTCATCGAGCGCGAAGAGGGCCACTACGAGGTCCGCGACGCGGGGTCGCTCAACGGTACCTACGTCGACCGCGAGCGCATCGAGACGTCCAAGCTCGGCGACATGAGCGAGCTCCAGGTGGGGCGATTCGTACTCACGTTCGTGGTCGGCGGCTCGGGGGAGCAGGCATGACCACCGAAGCCACCGCGAGCTCAGGCGCGCACCTGTCGATCGGCGAGGTGCTCGATCAGCTGCGCAGCGAGTTCCCCGACGTCACGATCTCGAAGATCCGATTTCTCGAGAGTCAGGGCCTCATCGACCCCGAGCGCACACCGTCAGGTTACCGACGGTTCTACCCACCCGACCTGCAGCGACTGCGTTGGATCCTCGTGCAGCAGCGCGATCACTTCTTGCCGCTCCGTGTGATCAAGGAGCGACTCGACGCGTTCGGGCCGAACGGTGCGCCCCGCATCGGCTCTGCCAACGGGGGCTCGCAGCCACCATCCACTGGCACGACGGCGACCCGACCCGTGTCGACGTCGCCCGGTGTCGCACCAGCACCGAGCACCCCTTCACCGCCCCAGACCGCACCGGCCGCGACCGCGCCGAGCACTTCCACTGCTTCGAGCGCGCCCGCGCCGGCCGCACGTCCACCCGCGCCGGCTACGCCCGTCGCCCCGCGTCCGACATCACCACCAGGGCCACAAGCCCAACCGTCGTCACCGCCGCGGCCGCAGGGTCCGCCGTCGTCACCCCCACGCGCACCGCGATTGCCGCTCGCCGAGCTCGACGATCACATCGACACCGAGGACGACGAGGAGCAGGTCGGCAGCATCCGCAACGGGCGCGACGTCGCAACGTCGACCGACCTGACACGCGGCGAGCTCCTCGAGGCGACCGGACTCACGAACCCGCAGCTCGACGCGCTCGAGTCCTTCGGAATCATCGTGGCGATGCGGTCCGACGACGACATCGACCGGTACGACGACGAGATGCTCGCCGTCGCCGAGCTCGCCGTCGGCTGCTACCGGCGGGGGATCGAGCCTCGGCACCTGAAGATGTACTGGCACTTCGCCCAGCGCGAAGCCGCGCTGTTCACCCAAGTGCTGCTGCCGTACGTCAAGCAGCGCAACCCGGCGTCGCGCGCCAAGCTCCAGGGCGAGCTGGAGGAGCTGGCTCGGCTGGGGCGTCGGCTGCGGACTGCGATGCTCAGGCGCGCGTTGCGCAGCACGCTCGCGGAGTGACTCAGCGCCAAGGCGCAGAGCCGGTCACCATCCTCGACGAGTCGGAGCTCGCCGAGTGCGCCGAACGCCTCGCCGCCGCGATCACGGCCGACCATCCAGAGGGTGTCGTGCTCGTCGGCGTGCTGAAGGGCGCGCTCGTGTTCCTCGCCGACCTGGTGCGCCGAATGCGCGGGATCGACGTGTGTGTCGACTTCCTTGCCATCTCGCGCTACGCGCCCGACTCCGGTCGGGTACGTCTGCTCAAGGATCTCGATCTCGACGTCACCGATCGTGACGTCGTCCTCGTCGAGGACCTCGTCGACACCGGACTCACGGTCGCGTACCTCGTCGAGCACCTCAACGTGCGCGGCGCGCGTCGAGTGGACATCTGCACACTGCTTGATCGCAGCGAACGGCGCATCGTCCCGGTGCCGGTCCGCTATGTGGGCCTCGAGATCCCCGGGGATGCGTACGTGCTCGGCTACGGCCTGCATCACGGCGAGCAGTACCGGAACCTGCCGATGATCGTGCGAGCAGATCCGGCGACGCTCGCGTCCCATCCCGACGCGTACCTGTCGCTGTATCCCGGTCCTGAACCGGCGAGACCAGGGTCTAGGGTGACCGCGAGGAGGACTACGCCGTGATCCAGATGTCACTGGTGGGTGTCCGGGTCGAGGTCCCCACGAACCAGCCGATCGTGCTTCTCCGCGAGGAGGAGGGGCAGCGCTACCTGCCGATCTTCATCGGCCCGCCCGAGGCGACTGCGATCGTCTACGCGCTCCAGGGGATGGAAACACCGCGGCCGATGACCCACGACCTGTTCAAGGCCGTGCTCGACGACCTCGCCGTCGAGCTCCAACGAGTCGTGATCACCGAGCTCCACGACGGCACCTTCTACGCCGAGATCGAGCTCGGCGGGAACGGCGAGACCCGCCGCATCTCGTCCCGCCCGTCGGACGCGCTCGCGCTCGCCGCGAGGTACCCGGAGCCGGTGCCGATCTTCGCCGCCGAGGCAGTGCTCGAAGAGGCCGGCATCCTGTTCGACCAGGACGAGGAAGAGGCCCAGATCGAGGAGTTCCGGGAGTTCCTCAACCAGGTCCAACCCGAGGACTTCGCCTCCGGGGAAGGCGGCTCACCGGGCTGATCGGCCTGACCTGGCTCCGGACCGAAACCGTTGACTCTCAGGCGGACGAGGAGTAGCGTCACATGGCCGTAACTACGCCTGTGTGACTCCCTGAGGCCCGCCCCGCGGGCCCGAGCCACCGGGGATGCGACCGGGAGGCGGCCTCGATGAGCACGAGCCAGGGGACCTTCGACGAGGCACGCGAAGGCGGCGGCTCTGCCGACCGCCAAAGCACGAGTCCGAGCCTGCGGGGGCGACCAGACGAAGTTGGTGATGGGCTGGGCTGGAGCGGGCCCAACGTCTGCGACATCGTCGGGATCACGTACCGCCAACTCGACTACTGGGACAGCACCGACCTGCTGAAGCCCTCGTTGGCTCCGGCGGCCGGGAGCGGGACCCATCGCCGGTACTCGTATCGCGACCTGGTGCAGCTCAAGGTCATCAAGGGCCTGCTCGATGCCGGCGTGCGCCTCCAGACCGCTCGCAAGGTCATCGAATCGTTGCGCAGCGAGCGCGGCGGCGACTGGCAAACCGCGAGCCTCGTGATCGACGGCACCAACACGGTGCTCGCACGCGACGGCGAGCACCTCTTCGATCTCGTGCGCACCGGCCAGGGCGTCTTCAACGTGGTCCCGGTCGGCAACATGGTGCAAGAGCTCGACGCCGCCATCCACCGGCTCGCGTTGCCAGGGTCGGCCGGTCACGCGACGGCGACCGAGCCCGAGCAGCGGGCAGCCGACGGGGGCTGAACGCGACCCGATGAGCACGGACCTGCCGCACGAGCAGGTTCGGTTCGCGCACAACTCGGAGCGGCAGTTCGCGAAGCTGCTCGACTTCTACGGCATCGCGTGGGAGTACGAACCGCGCACGTTCACGTTGGAGCGTGACCGCCAGGGCAACCCGGTGCAGGCGTTCACCCCCGACTTCTACCTCCCGACGTACGACGTCTTCATCGAGATCACCACCCTCAACCAGAAGCTCGTCACAAAGAAGAACCGAAAGGCGCGCCGGCTCCAGGAACAGCACCCGGAGGTCCAGGTGAAGGTGCTCTACCAACGCGACTACCTCCACTTGCTGGTGAAGTACGGCCTGGAGCCACCCGAGCAGCTCAGTGACATCGGCGGGGCTCCACCGACGCGTCTCGACCTCCGCCCGGAGCCGCGTCGAGCGCCAGGATCCGCGGCCGAGACCGCCTGAGTCATCCCTCCTGAGTCATCCCTCTCCGAGCAGCCGAGCGCCCCGTTGGGCGGGCTCGGGTACCCCGAGCCCGAGCGAGCGCGACCAGGGATTTAGGCTCCGACGCCGTGAGTCAACTGCGCCACAGCCCGCTCGACGCGGAGCATCGTGCGCTCGGCGCGCGCCTGGTCGAGTTCGGCGGCTGGGAGATGCCGATCCAGTACACGAGCGTGCTCGAAGAGCACCGCGCGTGCCGCCAGCACGCGGTGGCGTTCGACGTCTCGCATCTCGGATCGCTCCGGGTCACGGGCGCTGGCGCGCACGCACTCCTCCAACAGGCCTTCACGAACGATCTCGGTCGGATCGGGCCGGGCCGGGCTCAGTACACCCACTTGCTCGACCCCGACGACGCCCACGTCGTGGACGACATCATCGTGTGGTGGCTCACGGACGACGACTTCATCGTCATGCCCAACGCGTCGAACACGGCTCGGATCGTCGACGCGTTGGGCGATCCGGGCGGTTGCTCGGTCGAGGACATCACCTCGTCCCGGGCGATCATCGCGGTCCAAGGTCCAGAGGCGCGCGCGAAGCTGACGGCAGCGGTGCCCGCCGCGGCCGACGTCCCGCACTTCGCCGTCGAGGCGGTCGACTACGACGGAGCGCCCGGTTTCGCAGCCGGCACCGGGTACACGGGCGAAGACGGTGTCGAGCTGCACGTGCCAGTCGAAGCTGCGGCCAGCGTGTGGCGCGCCGTGTTGGCGGGCGGTGTTCAGCCGGCCGGGCTCGGTGCTCGTGACACGCTGCGCCTCGAGGCAGGCCTCCCACTCCACGGCCACGAGCTCGGGCCGGGCATCACGCCGCTCCAGGCCGGTCTGTCCTGGGTCGTGCGGTTCGACAAGGGCGACTTCCGCGGGCGCGATGTGTTGCTCGCCGAGAAGGAGCGCGGGGTCGAGCGCCGGTTGCGCGGCCTTCTCGTCGACGGCCGCCAGATCCCACGCGAAGGCTGCGCGGTCATGATCGACGGCACGGAAGTCGGCCAGGTCACGAGCGGCAACTTCTCACCGATGCTCGAGCAGGGGATCGCGCTGGCGTTCCTCCCGCCCGACGCCGCCGAAGGCACCAAGGTCGAGATCGACGTGCGCGGCCGCACCATCTCCGCACAGGTGGTGAAGCCGCCGTTCTTCGGCCGGTGAGGGGCCGCGGCTAGCCTCGGGGCTGCACAGCCGTCGACCCTGGGCGGGAGAGCCCGCTGCACGCGGGCGCCGAAGGAGCAACCACTCCCCGGAACCTCTCAGGCACCAGGACCGCCCGGGCGAGGCAACGCTGGAGAGTAGGTGCGAGAGCACCTCACCGAAGGGGAAAGCCGGCGAGCGCCGGCGAATCTCTCAGGTACCGCGACAGCGGGGGAGCCGAGGGTCACGACGAGTGGCTCGCTGGCACGTCGCGGACGGAGATCCCCAGATGACCACACTCCCGGAGCTGGAAGAGCCCGACGCCTTCGTGCGTCGGCACATCGGTCCGGACGACGCCGAGCAGCGCGAGATGCTCGACCTGCTCGAGTACACGTCACTCGACGGGCTCACGGACCACGCCGTGCCCGTCACGATCCGTGATCGAACACCGCTGGCGCTACCGGACGCGTGCGACGAAGTCACCGCGCTCGAGCTGTTGCACGAGCTCGTGGCGCGCAACACCATCGCGACCTCACTGATCGGCATGGGCTACTCGGGCACGGTCACGCCCAACGTGATCCTGCGCAACGTGCTCGAGAACCCAGCCTGGTACACCGCGTACACGCCGTATCAGCCCGAGATCTCCCAGGGTCGTCTCGAAGCGCTCCTGAACTTCCAGACCATGGTGACGGACCTGACGGGGATGGAGATCGCCAACGCCTCGCTGCTCGATGAGGGCACCGCCGCCGCCGAAGCCATGACGTTGTGCCACCGCATGAACCCCGACGCGGGCACGACGTTCTTCGTCGATGCCGACTGCCATCCTCAGACGATCGCGGTCGTCGAGACGCGCGCGATGCCGTTGGGGCTCGACGTTCGCGTCGGTAATGCCGAGGCCGACGTCCCGCCCGACGGGGTGTTCGGCGCGTTGATCCAGCAGCCCGGCAGCAGCGGCGTGCTGCGCGACCTCAGCCCCCTCGTCGACCGCCTGCACGGCCAAGGCGCGCTCGCGGCGGTCGCGGCCGATCTCCTCGCGCTGGCGGTGATCGTTCCGCCGGGGGAGCAGGGCGCCGACGTCGTCGTCGGGTCATCGCAACGGTTCGGCGTGCCCCTTGGCTACGGCGGCCCGCACGCCGCGTTCATCGCCACCCGCAGCGAGTACCAGCGGAGCCTGCCGGGTCGCCTGGTCGGCGTCTCGGTGGACTCGGGCGGCCGCCCCGCGTTCCGGCTCGCGCTCCAGACTCGGGAGCAGCACATTCGTCGTGAGAAGGCGACGAGCAACATCTGCACCGCGCAGGTGCTGCTGGCCGTGATGGCCGGGCTCTACGGCGTGTACCACGGACCCGACGGGATCCGCGCGATCGCGCGCCGAATCCACCGGTTGACCGCTGTGCTGGCCACCGGGCTGCGCGACGCCGGGATCGACGTGATGCACGACGCCTTCTTCGACACCGTGACCGTGCGTGTGCCTGGTCGAGCGGCGGCGATCGCCACCGGTGCGCGCGCACGCGAAATCAACCTCCGCGAGGTGAACCGAGACACGCTCGGCATCTCACTGGACGAGACGACCACCCGCCGCGTGGTGCAACAGGTGTGGGAGGCATTCGGGATCTCGGCCGCGGTCGACGACGTCGACGCTCACACCGAGGTTGCGATCCCTGCGGCCCTTGCACGCACGTCCGACTTCATGACCCACCCGGTGTTCCACTCGCACCGTTCGGAGACCGCGATGCTGCGCTACCTCCGACGGCTCGCGGATCGCGATCTCGCGCTGGACCGCACGATGATCCCGCTCGGTTCGTGCACGATGAAGCTGAACGCGACCGTGGAGATGATCCCGGTCACCTGGCCGGGGTTCGGGTCGATCCACCCGTTTGCGCCGGTCGACCAGGTCGGCGGCTACCTCGAGCTGTTCGCCGACCTCGAGACGTGGTTGTGCGAGATCACCGGGTACGACGCGGTGTCGCTCCAGCCCAACGCGGGCTCACAGGGGGAGCTCGCCGGTCTCCTCGCGATCCGCTCGTACCACCGCAGCAGGGGGGAGGAGCACCGCAACGTCTGTCTCATCCCGGCATCCGCGCACGGGACGAACGCGGCGAGCGCAGCCATGGCCGCCATGCGCGTGGTCGTCGTGAGCTGCGACCACCACGGCAACGTCGATGTCGACGACTTGAAGACCAAGGCCCACGAGCACGCCGACACGCTGGCCGCGCTGATGGTCACATACCCATCGACGCACGGCGTCTTCGAGGAGCAGATCCGAGACGTGTGCGCGGTCGTGCACGAGCACGGCGGCCAGGTGTACCTCGACGGCGCCAACCTGAACGCGCTCGTCGGCGTCGCGAAGCCGGGACACTTCGGTGCCGACGTATCGCACCTCAACCTGCACAAGACCTTCTGCATCCCTCACGGCGGGGGTGGACCCGGCGTCGGACCGGTGGCAGTGCGCGCGCACCTTGCGCCGTTCCTGCCCAACCACCCACTCGTGGCCGAAGCCGGACCAGCGACCGGCGTGGGCCCGATCTCCGCGGCGCCGTGGGGATCGGCCGGCATCCTGCCGATCTCGTGGGCGTACATCCGCTTGATGGGCGGGCCCGGACTGCTGCGCGCCACCCAGGTGGCGATCCTGAGCGCCAACTACGTCGCCCGGCGGCTCCACGAGCACTACCCGGTCCTCTACGCGGGCCCCGAAGGACTCGTCGCCCACGAGTGCATCCTCGACCTGCGCGCGATCACTCACGACACCGGCGTCACTGCCGAGGACGTGGCGAAGCGGCTCATCGACTTCGGCTTCCACGCGCCGACGATGTCGTTCCCGGTCGCAGGCACGCTCATGGTCGAGCCGACCGAGTCGGAGAGCAAGCACGAGCTGGATCGCTTCTGCGACGCGATGATCGCCATCCGGTCGGAGATCGGGCGGGTCGAGCGAGGGGAGTGCTCCGTCGAGGACAGTCCCCTGCGTCACGCGCCGCACCCGGCCGGCGACGTCGTCACCGACCAATGGTCCCGCGCGTACTCGCGTGACGAGGCCGCCTTCCCAACCGGCGGATCGCCCGATGACAAGTACTGGCCACCGGTCAGCCGCATCGACAACGCGTACGGGGACCGCAACCTCTTCTGCTCATGCCCGCCGATTGAGGCCTACGCCGAAAGGGAATGACGGGTTCGTGATCACCGCACAGCCAGGAATCTTCGCTCAGGGCACGCGCTCGCAGTACCACCTCGAGTTCGACGTGCGTCCCGGCACCAAGCCGGCAGCCGTCGCCGCAGCCGTCGCCAAGCTGCGCGAGCCGCTCGTCACCTCAGGCGGCACGAACATCGTGGTCGGGTTCCGCGCCGACCTCTGGCGCAGCATCGCGCCGGACAACACGCCCGAGAACGCGCACGACTTCGCAGGCATCGAAGGCGACGGACGGCGCGTGCCGGCGACACCGCATGACCTGTGGGTCTGGCTGCACGGCACCGGCCCCGACGTGCTGCTCGACAACGCCCGCGCCGTGGGGGCCGCGCTCGCACCGGTCGCGGAGCTCGCGCAGGAAGAGCCCTGCTTCGTGTACCTCGACAGCCGTGACCTCAGCGGCTTCATCGACGGCACCGAGAACCCTCCGGTCGAAGACGCACCGGACGTCGCGCTCGTCCCCACCGGTGCACCAGGGGAGGGCGGCTCCCACGTCATCACCATGAAGTGGGTCCACGACCTCGCCAAGCTCCACGCCCTCTCCGTCGAGGAGCAGGAGGCCGTCATCGGCCGCACCAAGCCCGACAGCCAAGAACGCGACGACAAGCCCGACACCGCCCACATCAGCAGAGTCGTCGTAGAAGACGAGAACGGCGAAGAGCTAGAGATCTACCGCCGCAGCGTCCCCTACGGCCGCATCAACGAGCTCGGCCTCTACTTCGTAGCCTTCAGCAACGACCCCACAAAGTTCGAGATCATGCTCGCCAGAATGTTCGGCACAGCCGACGACACACACGACCACCTCACCGACTTCACCAAACCAGTCAGCGCAGCCTTCTACTTCGCCCCGTCACTCACAGCCCTACGCGACCTGGCGTAGCGGCGCATCTCGCCCTCCCGCGTTCTCCAGCAGCCCGCCAAAGTCTGGCAACTTGACATAACGAGGCTTATCGGCACTTCGGCGCTCAGCCTTCACCGGCCAGCACGCCGCAGTCCCCCAGGAAGTCGAGCAGGCCGGGCGCCAGGTTCTGGTCACCGAGCTCGTCGACAGGCGTCCAGGCGGCTTCTGTGGCGTCGTCGCCGGCGATCAGTGAGGTGTCTGGTTCGAGGACCGTGACGGCAAAGTCCAGGATCACGAAGTGCGGCCCGCCCGGCGCGTCGTGGATGCGCTCGACCCAGCCGAGGAAGCGGTCGACGACCACGGGGATCCCGGCTTCTTCCGCCACCTCTCGGATCACCGCCTCGTGCAGGGTCTCGCCGAGCTCGACCCGCCCGCCCGGTACCGACCATGTGCCCGCCGCGGGGCCGTGACCACGACGCACCAGGAGGATCCGCCCGGCGTGGAGCGCCACAGCGCCCACGGCGACCTGCGGCGCGTTCACTCTGAGGAGCGCAGGGATCGGTGCATCACGAGTGACCGCGCGGTGAAACCCTGCTCTTCGAAGAAGTTCTTGGTCGCGCGGTGGCCGGGGAGTGCCATCGTGTCGATGCCGATGCACCCGCGCTCGGTGCAGAAGTCGATCAACGTCGCGGCCATCGCCTCCCCCACACCCACCGACCGTGCGCCGGCCTCCACGAACAGCTCGGTCACGCGACCGAGTCGCTCCCCCGTACGCATCGTCTCGATCTCAGCGACGCCGAAGCCCACGGCCGAGGCATCGATCGCGCCCACGACGACCAGCGCATCCTGGTGGTCGATCAGCGGCTGATACGTCTCGTCGAGCGGCTCGGGTCGTGCTTCACGGGCGAGCCACACGTCACCGCCGCGCATCGATCCGAGCTCTTCGCGCAACCCCTGCGCGAGGCGAACGATCTCCTCGAGATCGTCGGGGGTCGCGCGCCGGCAGCTCTCCACGGTCAGGAGCCGCGCGTGAGCTGTTCGATCTTCCCGAGGATGGTGTTGCGCGCGCGGTGTGCGGCCTCGTACTCGCGGATCGCCTCGAGGTCGGTGCTGGACAGGTCGTCGAGGTGGTCCACGACCTGGGATGCCGAGAGGTCGTCGTACCCCGGGATCGCGAGGTCGCCCCGATCGCGGTTCCGGGTGACGGCACCCGCCGCGTCCCGGTCGGCGCATTCGGCCACGTCGGCCGCGTCGGACGTGCCTGCGTCCGTCACTCCGAGCGCTACGAGCGCTTCCTCGGCTTTCTCGCGCAGCGCAGCAAGGCCGGTCGAGAGCACCCGCAGGACCTCTGGTCCGCCGTCGGTCGCCGCGGTCTCGCCAAGCGTGCGCACCTGATCGATCTGCTCACCGACCGACTTGCGGCGTTGGTCGAGCTCGGTGCGGCCGCGGGCCACGAACATGCGCATGAACTGGGGCGCGCTGTCGCGCAGGAAGAGCGCCAAGCCGACGGGTCCGTAGACGAGCAGCTCCTTGGCCCGCTCGACGGTCGCGTTTTCGTCGCTCACGAGCCGGAGTCTACGGCTGTCCTCCAGCGAGCTCGTACTCCCCCGAGCACCGTCACGGCGACGAGCGCGAGCCCGCACACGACCAGCGCCCAATCACCGAAGCGCACATACGGCGTCTGGCCGGTCGTCGTCTGCACGGTCCCCGACGTGATCCGGTTCTCGAAGAGTTCGCTGGTGTCGTGAACGCGACCATCGGGTTCGATCACGCCGGTGATCCCCGAGATCGAGGCGTGGAGCACCGGCCGGCCCGTCTCAGCCGCGCGCATCTGACTCAGCGCAAGATGCTGCGCCGAGAGTCCTGATCGCCGGTATGACCGGTTGTTCGTCGTGACGACGATGAGCTCGGCGCCGTCGCGGACGAAGCCGCGAACGAGGGGCGCGAACGCGGACTCGTAACAGATCACCGTTCCGAAGTCATGGCCACCTGCTCGGAACATCACTCGCTCGGTCCCTCGTTCGTAGTCGAACGGGATCCGATCGAGCTCCTCGATGAACGGGAGCAGATCTCGCAGCGGGACGTACTCGCCGTACGGGACGAGGTGCTGCTTGGCGTAGATGCCTTGGAGCTCTCCATCGGGGTCGTACGCGAGATTGCTGTTGGAGAGCCTCCCGCGAGCGGTCAGGACCCTGGCGTTTGCCAGCACGACGGCATCGTGGGCTTCGGCGACCGCGAGCAGCGCCGCTCGGACGTCGCGAAACCGCGTGGGATCCCGCTCGAGCGCGGACTCTGGGAACACGATCAGGTCGTATTCTCCGCGCAGCCGCGCTGCGAGCTCGAGGTGGTGGCGCATCAGAAAGTCACTGCGGATCTCAGCGGTCGTCAGATCGCGGTTCTGATCGAGCCCCTGCAGCAGCGCGAACCGCAGATCGCCCGTGACCTCCGGCTCGTAGCGCGCGACGCTCGCAACCACGGTGCACGCGACCAGCGCCGAAAGCCCCACACCAGCCCAGGCCAGACGCGTCTGCGTTCTGTGACGCACCGAATCGATCGCGTCGAGCACCAAGCCGTTGAACACGACGACGACGAACGAGACGAGCGTGACCCCACCGAGGCTAGCGAACACCCGCGCGACCGGGATGTCGTGCAAAGCCGCGCCGATCTCACCCCAGGGCACGCCTCCGAATGGAATGCGTCCCCGCGCCCCTTCGACCACCACCCAGACCGCGCCGATCAGCCAGGGCGTGCGCAGGCCTCGCCGCTCCAACACGGCGACGATCCCTCCCGCGATGGCAATGAATGCGGCCTCACCAACGACAGCCACGAGGACCGCGACAACGCCGAAGTACCGAGTCCACTCGAGCAGGACACCGAAGAACGCGAGGCCGAACAAGAACCCGTACAACGCGGCTCGCGCCGGGGTCGAACCGCGCCACGCCCACAGGAGTGGGACCAGAGCGACGAGCGCGGCCGGCCCGAGATCAACCGGTGGAAAGGAGATGCCGAGAACGATTCCTGCGGCGACACACGCGAGCGCGCGATCTCGCACGCCCGAAGCGCTCTTCGTGGTGCTCCGGCTCAGGCGCAGTCGCGGCAGAGCATCCGCGGTTCGTCAGCGAGTTGGGTTCGTGGGAGCACGAGGAAGCACGACGAGCACAGGAACTCACCCGGACGGCGGGGCATGATCTTGGTCGGCCCCTCGCCGCGGTCGTCGAGCTCAACCTCCTCCTCCTCGACCTCCTCTTCCTCGTCCTCCATCGTGGCGGCCGCGGTCTTCTCTTTGAGCAACGCATCCAGCGGCGCTTCGACGTCGTCGGGATGCAGCTCCTCGTCAAGGTCGAGACCGTCCTCTTCCTCGTCGTCGTCGCTCTTGGGCTCGGGCACAGCGACGACCGCGGCCACGACGGCTTCACCGTCGACCACCGGGATCACGTCGGGGTCGAGCGCTTCATCGAGATCCACGACATCGATGTCATCGTCGAGCGCATCGTCGTCGAGATCCTCCTCATCGAGATCCTCGTCGGGCGCATCGTCTTCGGCGTCCTCGAACTCTTCGTCGCTCATGTGCTCGATCTCCGGCCCGGTGCCGGGCTCATCAGGGGCCGGAGCATAATCCCGCGCCCGGTCCGCGACGCCGGAACCCGGGGATCGCCACGCACATTCCCGCGGCGCCAAAAGAAAGGAGGCCCAGGAGACCGTTGGGGCAACTGCTTAGCCCACCTCGCCGTTGGCGAGCGGGTTATCGCAGCCTTCTCTACTTGGTCTCCTGAGCCCCCGGTGCCCGCGTGTCCGGCACGCCGGCGCGCTCCTCCTCGAGGTCGCGACGACAACCGGGGTCGGGACGACAGGTAGTACGCCCGAAGAACCGCTCCGCTGTCAAGCGCGCGATCACCGGCCTGACCTGCACTGTCGCGCGTTGATGCTGGTCACCGCCTCGCGATTTTCGTGGTCCGTCAACGAGCAGCGCGCTTGGCCTCGGCCGCGCGCTCGGACTCGAGCCGCTCGAGCCCGTACGTCTCGTGATCGACGTGGCGCATCGCCGCGGCAAGGGCCCGGTGGCCCGCCTGCTGTTCGATGAGGTGGTGCATCTCCTGGCAGACCCGACGGTACGCCGGATGGCCCTGAGGCGACGTCCGCAGCTCGAGCATGTGCATCGCCTCACGAGCGTTCAGCTGCATCGCGAAGCGCACTCGGTGCGCGAGCGCGACCGCGTACGGAGCCTCGCGTGGGAAGAGGTCGAAGATGTCGTCGTGCAGAGCCGCCGATCGCTCCATGGTCTCGTCGAACTCCGCCGTCAGCCCAGCGTCCCCCACCTCGTCCGGCACCTCGTAGCCGTGCTCGGGCGTGAGCGCCTGCCATTCGATGGTCAGCATCCGGTGGCGCTGGAGGTCGCGGAAGGCCCCGTAATCGGTCAGCACGTCGAATCGGTAACCGGTCCGCTCGAACGCGCGCCCGGGCTTGTGTCGCCGGTTGGCGCGGTCCCCCACGTATGCGTCGAGCAGGGCCAACCGATCGTCGGCGCCAAGCGCGCGGACCCGCCGCAGCACCTGGTCGTCTGGCATGGCGACGTTCGGATAACAGATCGCGGCCAGGACCTTGTCTTCGCCCTCCGGGTCGAAGTCGGTCAGCGCGACGGCCGGACGCGGCTCGGGATCGACGTCCGCGAAGATCCGCGCGACCACCGCCTCGGTCTCGACGCGCGTCTGCTCGAGGTAGTCACTCCACGCGATACCACGATCTTCGCGGTCGACTCGTGTGAGGAACGAAGGGATCACCTTGCGCAGCTCGTCGAGCATCATGGCGGCGTAGACGCGGGCTTCGGGCAAGGGATGCGCGCGCATCCGCAGCAGCAACGCCTCGAAGGCTTGGCCGGTCCCGTAGATGCCCACGTTCGAGAGCGTCGCCGCGGGGAGCAACCCACGCGCGGCATCGCACGCCTTCGCCTTGATCGTCTGCTTGTAGACGAAGTCGGTGTCACCAGCCTGCTTCGGGAACGCCTCTCGGGCCCAGTCGGTCAGCAGCGGGAGACATCGTGAATAGGTGTCGAAGCTGGCGTCCATGTCGGCGATGTACCGGAGACCGAGTTCTGACTCGAGCACGCTCCGCGGGCGGTAGAAGCGGTACCGGCCGTCGAGGCGAGTGTCGTATGGGATGTAACGAGTGGACTGCTCGAGGTACGCCATGAGGCGCCCCCACTCAAGGATCTTCGTCAACACGTTCGACGCCTGCTCGCACGCCAGGTGCACACCACCGAGCTGCGCGACCGAGTCGTCGCCGTATTCGAGGAACACGCGGTCGTAGAGCTCCTCGGCTCGAGTCAAGCCGATGCTCGCGTCGACCGTGAGGTCGCCGGTGAGGTCAAGATCGCCGACGAACTCGTCGAGGAAGAGCCGGCGGAGGCTCTTCGGCGACCGCGAGTACCGCGCGAACAAGGCCCCCTTGACGACCTCGGGCAGGTTGACCAACGCGAACACCGGGCAGTCGAGGCTCGTGAAGTACGGCCGGAGCGTCGTCTCTTCGTCGGCGGTGAAGCGCTCGACCGCGTACTGCATCTTGGTGCTGTCCTCGATCCTCGATCGGGTCTCGTCTCGCCGCCTCGGCTCCCGTCGGCCGGGACGGTCGCCGATGGTACCGACGGCCCCCCGCTGCCCCAGGGATGGAGCCAGGAGGCGGCTACGGAACCAGCGTCAGGGCACCGGGCGCCAACGCCACCCGGGCCGTCCGGGCCCGGCCACCCCTCACCCCGTCGACCTCACATCGAACCGGGCGGTCCCAGCGGACGGTGACCGACGACCCCTGGGTCGTGTGGATCCCTGGGTGCGGAAGGTGGGTCCCGGTGGCCAACCGCGCGCGCATCTGCTTGGCCTGCGCGGAACCCATCGCGTACACGTGCACTTCGAGGCGGCCGTCGCCAGGATGGCCACGCGGAACCACGTCGAGGCCACGCAGGTACTCACCGTTGGCGACGACCACGCCGGTCGCACCGTTGTCCCACACCACTCGACCGTCCACTTCCACCCGGCACTTCCGAGATCGAAAGACCGCGCGCCGACGGTCAGGGGCCGTGCCCAGCACCACCATGTTGACCGCTGCGCCGATCGTGTCGACCATGAGCACGTCCAGTGAGACTGGAGCACGCAGCCCCGCTCCAGCAGTGAGCCCGAGCGCGCGCGCGATGTCGCTCGTGGAGTCGGGCACAAAGCGCACGCTGGCACCTGGCTGAGCCATCGCCGCCTCGGCCAATCGTGCATCACCGCCGACGACCCCGATGACGTGATCGCCCTCGAGCCCGCCGTCGGTCGTCACGAGGCCACAACGGTGGCGGCGCGGATCACCCCTCGCAAGCACGCGTCAATGCCCGAACGAGCCGTCGCCCTGGTCGTCTCGTCCGGCGCGCCGTCGGCGATCTGACCGAGCAGGTCGACGCACTGCTTGATGTTGCGGACGAAGTCGCCGCCGGCGAGCTCGTCATCGTCGAGGATCGCCACCAGCTCGTCACCGTTCGCCCATTCGTATGCGTACGGCGTGAAGCCGGGATCCGGCGCTCGGGTCTGCGGCAACCCTGCGTCGCTCTCCGCCGCGCTGAGCGAACGCCACAACCGCTCCACCCCGCGTGCGCGCTCGGCCACGCGACCGCTCGGCCATCGCATCGGAGGCGCGGGATCCCCACCGTCCGACCCCCGGCGCTCGTAGGCAAAGCACGACACGACCGCCACGGTCTCGGGCACCGTGAGACCGTCGAGCAAACCCTCGCGCAACGACTCGGCCAGCAACAGGTCGGTCTCGGTGTACAGCCGCGCCAGCAGCTCCCCTGCCGGTGCCAGTGTCCATCCATCGACGTAAGCCCACGACTCGAGCAGCTGACGAACCTGGTCCAGCTGACGGGCCAGGCTCTCGTTCCGACCGCGAACGCGCCGCTCGATCCGCTGAATGTCACGTTCGAGCCGTTCGATCGCTATTACCGCGCGCACGCGCGCTTCCCGTTGCTGGTCGGAGTTCACGGGATGATCCGCGATCGCGTCGGAGAGCTCCTCCACCCGGTCCGCGCTCGAACGCCCCCGCGACTGGCGCGCACGTACACGTCGCAAGGCATCGCCGGCCTCCCGTTGGAACGCACGGCTGCGCGGGGCGAACGGCTCGGGCAGCTCGATGCGAGCGACCGCCTCCGGAACATGCTCGAAGTCGTCGGTCCCGAGGCGAACGAGTTGCCGCGATGGTGACAACGCGAGCAAGCGCGGACCGCTCCGGCGCTCGTCGTGCGCGAGGACGACCACCTTGCCGCGCCGGCGCGTCCAGACAACGTCTCCTGGTTGCAGCGCGAGCAGCGCATTCGCAGCCCGGCGGTTCGAGCCTCGGTCCCGCCGGACTTCGTCGAGCTCGAGCCGCAGCTTCCGGTACTCAGCGACGTCGCCGTGCGGACTCTTCGCCCGCTCGTGCTCGCGCTCGAGGTCGACCCGGGCGCGCTCGAGCTGACGCTCGAGCGCCACGACGTCGCGGTCGGCATGGAACTGAGCGAATGACAGGTTGAGCAGGTGGTGCGCGGCTCCACTCGTGTAGCGCCGCACGAGGTTGACGGTCATGTTGTACGTGGGTCGGAACGACGACCGCAGCGCGTCGGTTCGGCGTGAGGCCAATCCCGCGACCTGCTCGAAGGGCACCCACGGGCTCCAGCACACGACCGCGTAGCCCACGTCGTCGATCCCCCGCCGGCCGGCTCGCCCGGTGAGCTGCGTGTACTCACCGGGCGTCAGCATCTCGTGGCGCTCCCCGGTGAACTTCGTCAGCTTTTCGATCACCACCGAGCGCGCCGGCATATTGATGCCGAGCGCCAGGGTCTCCGTTGCGAACACGACCTTGATGAGTCCGGCCGCGAATGCCTCCTCGACCGCTTCCTTCATCGGCGGCACGAGACCGGCATGGTGCGAGGCCAAACCG
Source organism: Acidimicrobiia bacterium (assembly GCA_040881685.1). Lineage (NCBI taxonomy): Bacteria > Bacillati > Actinomycetota > Acidimicrobiia > Acidimicrobiia bacterium. The sequence continues at coordinate 64,123 of JBBECS010000050.1, forward strand.
GCTTCGAGTCCGGCTCGCCACGCCGGGTATCCCAACGCGTGCAAGTCGTCCTCGGCGATGCCCTCGGTGTGAGCGTCGGCAATGGCCCGGATGCGCGCGGCCTCGTCCGGCGTTGTGAGTCGCGTACCGCTGGCCCGGCATTGTTCGACCGCCTGCTCACACCCGGCCCGACTGAAGACGAACACGATCGCGGGGAGCAGCCGCTCCTGCACCATCAGATCCAGCATCTCGACGCGCTGAGGAGGGCGGAGACCACTGGGCACCCGGCCCCGCACGCGGGGGCCGCGCCCCATTCGCCGATCGAGCTTAATCACCTGTGGATTCGGCGCGAGGTCGTCTTCGCTCCCCACGAAGGTAGGCAGAAGGTGGAGCGCGTCAACACCCCGCTCCCCCACGAGGTACCGGTGGTGGAGCACGACCGGCCGGCGCTCTTCGATCACCGCAGCGGTCGAGCCGCGAACAGTCTCGATCCACTCCGCGAGCTCCTCGGCGTTCGACACCGTGGCGGACAGACACACGAGATCGATCTCCGGCGCCAGATGGATGATCACCTCTTCCCAGACGGCACCCCGATACCGGTCCTGGAGGAAATGCACCTCGTCGAGCACGACGTAGCGCAGACCCTCGAGCGTCCCCGATGCTGCGTAGATCATGTTGCGCAGCACCTCTGTGGTCATCACCACGATCGGCGCGTCACCGTTCACCGAGTTGTCGCCCGTCAGCAGACCGACGCGATCCTGGCCGTATGCCTTGCGAAAGTCACCGAACTTCTGGTTCGACAACGCCTTGAGCGGGGTCGTGTAGAACACCTTGCCGCCGAGCGCGAGCGAGCGCTCGATCGCGTACTCGGCGACGAGCGTCTTGCCCGACCCGGTCGGCGCGGCGACGAGGACCGAGCGACCCGCGTCGAGCGCATCGATCGCCTGGCGCTGGAACTCGTCGAGCGGAAATCCCCGCGCCGCCTCGAACTCGGCGCGGTGGCTCACCCCGGAGCTGTGCTCGGCGTGGTCGTGGATGAGGGCGGGGGGGTCGTCGTGGCGGTGATCGGCGGTGGGGTGAACTCGGGTATGTCCGCGTCGGGGTCATCGGGCGCGAGGAGCCAGATGAGGGCTGACGCCACGGCTACGACGAGAGCAACCCCGAGCACGGCGGTGAGCACCTCACCGCGGGGGCGCGGCGGGCGGTATCCACGCGCGGGCGCGCGCGACGGGCTCATCGCTTGAGCGCCTTCCCGATCAGGATGCTGCCCTCGTAGAAGAAGTACATCGGTAGAGCCATGAAGAACAGAGAGTAGGGGTCCTGGCTCGGCGTGATCACCGCAGCGAAGGCGAAGATCAGCACGACGGCCCACCGACGCCACTTCACCAGCCGCTGCACGCTCAGCACCCGGGCGATCAGCAGGAACACCAGGATGACCGGAAACTCGAAGGCCAAGCCGAACGCGAGGATCATCAGTGTGACCAGCGAGATGTACTTGTCTGCGGTGAGCAGGGGCTGGAGATCCTCACCACCAGCGCTGAGGAGGAAGTCGAGCGCCTGGGGCAACGTGATCAGCGCGACGACACCGCCGAGCACGAAAAGCAGCACCGACGTGAGGACGAACGGCACCGCGTAGCGCTTCTCGCGTACGTGCAGGCCAGGCGTGATGAAGCGCCACAGCTGCCAGAGCCACACCGGGACCGCGAGCAGGATGCCGCCGTACGTCGCCACGCGCAGGCGGGTGACGAAGGCGTCGACGGGCCCGGTGAAGATGAAGTAGTGCTTCGTGCCCTTGGGGGCAGCGTCGATGTAGAAGTCCAGCAGCTCCCTGATGACGTCGGGGGCGAACACGTAGGCGACCACCGCGAACGCGATGACCGCAACGAGCGAGATCATGATCCGCCGCCGGAGCTCAGTGAGGTGCTCGACGACGGTCATGCGGCCGTCGTGGGCGCGTGGAGCCACGGGTTACTGCGGGTCGGTCGGTGTCGCCGGGTCGGGAGGTGGCCCGGCGTCATCGATGTCGGGCGTCGACACCGCGTCACCGGCCTGGGCAGTCGGCGTGTCCTCAGCGAGGGGCGGGAGGGTTGGCGCGGGCTCGACGTGGTCCGACTCGTCGTCGGCGAGCACGTCGTCGAAGTCGCTCCGCAGGGTCTGCTGGAACTTCCGGATCTCGCGCACGCCTTTGCCGACCTGCCGACCGATCTCGGGGAGCCGGTTCGGTCCGAACACGAGCAGCGCGATCACGAAGATCACGAGGATCTCGGCTGGGCCGAGCGACACGCAGCGCTCCTTGTCCCCTGGGTTTCAGCGCACCTTGCTCCGCGGGATCGTACCGCCGCGGGTCTGGGTAGCTGCCTTGGGCGCGAGCCGAAGGCGGAGGCTCAAGCCGGTGTGTCGCCGACGAGGGCGTTGAGATGGTCGGCCCAGTCGCCACGTTCGAGAAGGAGGTGGAAGTCGAGGAGATCGTCGGGCGTGAGCGCGGGCCCGTCGTGGGCCTCCTGGAGCTCGGCGGGCAGCCGCCAGACCTCCTCGCGGACTCCTACCGAGACCAGCAGGGCACAGATCGCCGGGGTCGCCTCGTGGACGACGGCGCCGGCGCAGCGCGGGCAGCGGAAGCGATAGGCACCGCGGTCGTCGTCGACGCACACCCGGACGGTGAGGTCGACGACCCGCAAGCGGACCGCTCCGCAGCTCTGGCACTCGGCCTTGATCGTTGCCACACAGGGTCCATCGGCACGGCCCCAGGGGCCCTTGAGGCCCGGTTCCGGGGCCTACGGTCAAGATCCGCCCAACGGCGCCCGTACGATGCGGCCTCCGTGACCCCCATCACTTTCGCCCATCGCGGGGCAAGAGCCCAGCACCCCGAGAACACGCTCCCCGCCTTCCGGTATGCCATCGAGCACGGCGCTCGAGGCCTCGAGACCGATGCCTGGCTCTCGGGCGACGGGCAGGTGGTCCTCGTGCACAACAGCTGGGTACGGGGCGCCCGCCTGGGTGTGGTCCCCCGCCGGATCCCGGTTCCGACGACCAGCGCCGCCCGTCTCCACGACCTGGGGGTGCCCCGGCTGGCCGACCTGTACGAGAAGCTCGGGTCGGCCTACGAGCTCTCGATCGACCTGAAGGACGGCGGCGTGGGCGAGCGGATCGTCGAGCTCGCCCGCGAGTCGGGCGACCCGGGCCGGCTCTGGCTGTGCTCGCCGTCCCGGCGCGCGTTGCGGGCGCTGCGTGACGTGGCTCCGGATGTGCACCTCGTGCACTCGCAGACGAAATCCCGCCTCCAGACGCCACTCGAGCGACACGCCGCTGACCTCGCCGAGGCGCGCATCGAGGTGATGAACATGCACCACTCGGAGTGGACCGCGGGCTTGGTCGCGCTGTTCCACCGCTTCGAGGTCAAGGCGTTCGCATGGGACACACAAGAAGTGCGTCACCTGCAAGCCATGCACACGATCGGCATCGACGCGGTCTACTCCGACCACGTCGCGCGCATGGTCGAGACAATCGACGGGCCGGCCGCTAGCTAAAGAAAACCAATATCACCGATGGGCCAGATGCGGACGAAGACGCGGCCGATGATGAGGTCCTGATCGATCGGGCCGAACACGCGGCCGTCGCGGGAGCTCAGGCGATTGTCACCGAGCACGAGCACTGTGCCCGCCGGGACGACGCATCCTGCCTCGGCGCCGGCTGGTTCACCGCACGGCTTGGTCCCGGCGTCGTTCACACAGGACGGCTCCGACGGCGTCTGCTCGTCGAAGTCTGTCCGGGCGCCCTCGGGCAGGTAGGGCTCTTTCAGGACGCGTCCGTTGATCAGCACGGACCCGTTCGCATCCGCGGTCACGGTGTCACCGGGGAGTCCGATCACCCGCTTCACGAAGTCCTCCACGTCGTCGGTGCGAGCGCACGCCGGTGCCTCGAAAACGACGATGTCGCCACGGTTCACATCGTGGAACTCGTAGCTCAGCTTGTTCACGAGGACGCGGTCCTTGACGTCGAGCGTGGGCTGCATCGAAGCCGAGGGGATGTAGAAGGCCTGAAAGAGGAAGGTCTTGATGAGCACCGCGATCGTGACGGCTGCCACGATCAGCAGCACCCACTCGACCACGATGCGCTCGAAGCGACTCAGACGTCGTCGGGACTTCGGCGGCGACCCGTCGTCGATCCCACTGCCTTGAATCCTCGACGCGGGGAGGACCGCGGTCGCGTCTCCGTCGTATCCTCCAGGCCCCGTCGGGCCAGCATTGGTCACGAAGGGTGCTCCACGGCGGCCCATCCTCGCACGTCGGGGCGCGTGCTCCGGGCTCGGGTCGAGGGCGTCACCGTGTCGATTCGTACCGCGCCAGGACGCGCGCGGCCGCAGAACCGACGACCTGACGCGCTTCGGGCGGGTCCAGTACCTCGACCGCAGGTCCGAGACCCAGGACGAGCCGCTCGAGGAACCCCGCGGCGCTCACGGGGAGCACGACGTCGACACGGCCGCGCGTTCGCGGGGTCACCGACTCGGTCGGCAGGTTCTCGACAACCCACGCGGCCTCCGGTGCGAGGCGCAGCTTCACCCGGAGATCACCAGGATCGGGTCGGTACACGAGGTCGCTGAAGTCCTCGTCCGTGCTAGCAGGCTTGATCGGGGTCGTGATCGTCTCCCCGGTTGAGCGAACCGACCGGATCCGATCCACGCGGAAGAGTCGATCCCCGCCCGCGGCGTGGCAGTACGCGGCGAGGTACCACTCGCCGAACGCATGGAACACGCGCGCGGGGTCAACGACGCGGGTCGTCATCTCGTCGCGGGCAAACGAGTAATACTCGATCTCCAGCTGTGCGTGAGCCGCGACGGCTTCCCGGAGCTGTTGGAGATCTCCTGCGTCGCCCACGTCGACCGCCACCCCACCGCGCGCCCCGAGGGCGTGCTCGACCTTGTCCAGCGCGCTGGCCAGCGGGCCCTCGGCGTCAGCACCGGGGACCGCGAGCAAGGCTCGGCCTGCCGCCAACAGTGCGATGCCCTCGGCCGGTGTGAGTCGGAGCGGCCGCTCGAAGTACTCAGCGAGTCGCAGCGATACGGCGCCGTCGTCAGCGACCCACACATCGATCAGTCGGTCGGCCGTGTACGGCGGGAGCCCGCACATCGGCAGCAGCTCGAGATCGCGCTCGATCTCGTGCGCGTCGATCTCGAAGCGCTGCGCGAGCTCGGGAATCGTCACCCCGGGATGGGTCAGGATCCACGGCACGAGCGCGAGCATCCGCTCGAGGCGCGGGCCGGACGGCGGAGTGCGGGTCATTGCGATGCCGCCACCAGGTTGCGAAGCCACTCGATGACGTCGCTCCGAAGCTCCTCGGGCGCGATCACCTCGGCGTGCTCCAACAGGCCGAGGACCCAGGTGCGGAAGGCGGCACGGTTGACGACCGAGAGACCGACGACGACCGCGCCGTCCTTGCGCCGTTCGACGACCGCGTCTTCACCCAGCTCGTCGACCACCCACGCGGCGCGGGTTGCATCCACCAACACGCGCGCTTGCACCGGCTGTTCGTCGCCGTACGTGAGAGGGTCGGCTCGTAGGTACTCGGCCGGGTCGACATCGGGCGGTGAGACGAACGCGCCGGCATCTCCGTACGCGGGTGATCCTTCGATGCGCTCCACGCGAAACGCGCGTGGCGCTTGACGCTCTTGGTCGCGTCCGACGACGTACCAGTGCCCGAACCGGTGCACGACTCCGTACGGCTCAAGGCTGCGCGTCTCGCCCCGGTACTCGAACGTCACGACGCGGCGCTTCGTGACGGCGTCGAAGAGATCAGGGAGCGCGGGAGTCGCCTCCAGCTCCGCCAGTGGCGTAGCGGCAGATCCCTCGAACCCACCCAGCTTGCGCAGACCTTCACGACCCGCGCCGCCGACGAGTCGGACCGCGGTGATCGCCACGTGCAGCGCCGCCCGCTCGTCCGCGCTGAGACCGAGGTCGGGCAGGTAGTAGTCCTCCGGGCGGATCCGATACCCGGGTTCCCCGCCCAAGCCGTCGATCGTCTCCACGGCAACGGGCACGCCCAGATCCCGCAGGGTCTCCTTGTCGCGCTCGAACGCGCGGCGCCGCGCGCTCTTTTCCGTCGGGTAAGCCGGCTCCAGTCGTTCGGCCAGCTCTTCGAGCGAGAGTGGTCGTCGCGTGTCGAGGAGCGTCGCCGTCAGGTTCACGAGCCGTTCCACTCGGTCGGTCATGGGTTCGTCTGCATCGCATCCACCGCGACGATGCCGGCGGCGGCAGCCGCTAGGAACAAAACCGGATCGTCGGCGGCGCTTCGCCCCATCGAGACGATGTCGAGCTGGTGCTGAGCGAAGAGCTTCAGCACGTCCGGCGGGTCGACTTCGACCAGGTCGTGACGGGTATCGATGCCTGCTGTCGCGAGGTCCGCTCGCAACCGCTCCTCCTCCGCACCGCCGACGAGCGGGAACGCCACCCGCACTCGCTCTCGACATGCAAGCCGCAGCGCGGTCGCGCTGTGGTGCGACAAGCCGTAATGGCGCGGTCTCGGATCGGCGAACGACACGCGCAGCGCGGCGATGGGAATCCCTTGGAGCGCCGCAACGGCGTCGAGCACCGGACCAACCTCCATGCCCGAGAAGCCCAGGCGGGTGTTCGTGCCCACGATCCCTGGCCCCATCGCGACGACAGCAACGTCGGCCTCGGCGACATGCTTGGCGACCGCCAACGCCGAGAAGATCGACACCGCTTCGAAGTCGCCACCGAAGGCGTGACCGCAGGTCACCGTCGCATCGACGAGTGCACGGTCGCGAAGCTCGTACACGAGATCCGACATCGCGATCGGGAGCCCGGCGCCATCGGTCATGACGTAGACGACACGCGCCGTCGGGCACCGTTCCTTCACGGCGACGGCCACGGCCGGTAGCTGGCTGTGCAGGGCCGCCGCGACGACAGGCAGGCCGTCGATCGACTCGACCTCCGCGAGGCTTTCGATGTGCTCTTCGCTGCTGCCGACGTCTGCCTGCAGGCTCGTGTAGCGACTCTTGATGATGTGGCCGGGGCCGCGCTCGCTCCAGCCTTCACGTTCGAGGTTCCAGTGCACGACGTGCCAGCCGCCCGTGCCCAGCCCCAGCTCGACGGCCGTCGTGTTCACGACCACGCGATCCCCGAGGGCGACCGTTCCCGTGAGCTGGAGCAGCACGTATGCCTGCTCCGGCCCGCTGCCGAGATCGACCTCCACCCTCTGGAGCCCCGAGCGCTCCTCGAGGAGGCGGGTCACAGTCCCCGATCGGAACGACGGCATCCGCGGTGAGCGACGGCTACAACGAAGCGATGAGCCGTTCGACGCGCTCGTCACGCGCTTTGAACGGGTCCTTGCAGAGCACGGTGCGCTGCGCCTGGTCGTTCAGCTTCAAGTGCACCCAGTCCACCGTGTAATCGCGCTTGCGCTCCTTGGCCCGCTTGATGAACGCGCCGCGCAGTCGCGCTCTCGTCGTCTGGGGAGGCGTGCTGACCGCGGTGTCGATCGCTTCATCGGTCGCCGTACGGTCGACCTGGCCGCGTCGCTCGAGCAGGTAGTACAGCGAACGTGAGCGAGTGACGTCGTGATATGCGAGGTCGACCAAAGCGACGCGGGGATGCGTGAGCGGAAGGTCGTGACGCTCTCGATACGCCTCAATCAGGTGGTATTTCACGACCCAATCGATTTCGGTGCGCAGCTTGAGCGGGTCGTTCTCGAGGTGCGTCATGACGTGCTCCCACATGTCGAGCGCTTGCTGCTCGAGGGGTGAGAGACCGCGCTTCTTCGCGAACTTCATCGCTCGGTTCAGGTACTCGGCTTGCATCTCCACCGCCGAGAGCTCGCGACCGTTCGCAAGTCGCACACGACGCCTGCACGTCATGTCATGACTGATCTCGCGGATGGCGCGAATCGGGTTCTCGAGCGACAGATCGCGCCAGGGACCGGGATCTTCCTCGAGCATGCGGAGGAGGATCGACGTGGTGCCGACCTTCAGGAACGTCGTGTACTCGCTCATGTTCGAGTCGCCGACGATCACGTGCAGGCGCCGGAACCGCTCCGCGTCGGCGTGCGGCTCGTCACGGGTGTTGATGATCGGCCGTGAGCGGGTGGTGGCGCTCGACACGCCCTCCCAGATGTGCTCGGCCCGCTGTGAGATGCAGTACATGGCGCCGCGGGCCGTCTGGAGGACCTTCCCGGCGCCGGCGTACACCTGGCGGGTGACCAGGAACGGGATCAGCACGTCGGTGAACTTGGTGAAGTCGCCTTCCCGTTCGACGAGGTAGTTCTCGTGGCAGCCATACGAGTTGCCCGCGGAGTCGGTGTTGTTCTTGAAGAGGAACACCTCGCCCCGGATGCCCTCCTCACGAAGCCGCTGCTCGGCGCTGCGGACCAGGCCCTCGAGAATGCGCTCCCCCGCCTTGTCATGGACGACGAGATCGTCGATCGCGTCGCATTCCGGCGTCGCGTATTCGGGATGGCTCCCGACGTCGAGGTACAACCGCGCGCCGTTCTCGAGGAAGACGTTGCTCGAGCGGCCCCACGACACGACGCGTCGGAAGAGGTAACGCGCGACCTCGTCAGGGCTCAGACGTCGCTGCCCACGCAGTGTGCACGTGACGCCGTACTCGTTCTCGAGCCCGAAGATCCGCCGTTCCACACCCCGAGCGTACCGGGCGGGCAACCCCGTCCTGGTGCAGTCCGTGGCGCCGCTCTCAGGTGCCGAAGATCGTCACCACGTCCTTGCAGGACTTCTCGTCATCGAACGCCTGCAGGAGATCCTGGTCGTTGAGCTCGCTGAACGGATCCGTGCGCTTCAAGTCCAAGAGATTGATCGCGACCTCGAACGCCGAGATGTCCGCCTGGAACGCGACACCGGTCGCGTCCGCAGCTCGGAACGACTCGAGCGCGTCGGACACCTCGCTGTGCACCGTCTTGAGTCCCGTGACGAAGAGCTTGGAGATCTTCTTTCCGTCATCGAGGTCGGGGCGCACCTTCTTGAGCTTCGTCTGGGCGCTCAACACATCGTCGAGCAGCGTCTCGGTGAGGTCGACGACCTGGCCCTGGAACTCCTCGGGGTCGGTCGAGGACGTGTCCTGGTTGTAGGAGTCGATGAAGGTATTCACCTTGGCGGTCACGCTGCCGTACACGCCGCACACGGTCTTGGCGTACTTCGCGGTCGACACCGGCTTCGACTTGGCGCCGACCGAGGCGGAGGCAGTTCCCGCCAGCGCGATCACACCGACGACGGCTCCCGCCACACATGCCCGCCACGACTTCACAGTGGTCCCCTCTCGAAGGCGAACGTTCTACCCCGGATAGACGAACGAACCGCGCCAGCGCTGTCACCCACCCGCGGGAGGCGGCGTGGGCTCATCTCGTCAGCCGGCGAGTAGCACTTCGAGCTCGGCGCCTCGGACGCGCTGGAAGGCGCGGCGGGTCCGTGCGCGATCGAGGAACGCGACCTCGAGTGCGCCGGCCCCGAGCGGCGGCTGGTCGGGCGCGGAGAGGACAGCGGCGCCGAGCTTCACCGCCGCAGCCCGCTCGGGCGCCAACTGGTACTGCGCACCGAGGGCCTCGGCAACCTGGTCCGACTGGCCACCGAGAACGCTGAAGCCCTCTTCGTCCATCACGGTGCCGTCGTAGAGGATGTGGAACAGCTCGTCCTCGGCGGGCGACTCCCCCACCTGCGCGACGAGGATCTCCACCTCGTACGGCTTCATCTCATGCGTGAAGATCTGGCCGAGGGTCTGCGCGTAGGCGTTCGCCAACGAGCGGGCGTTCACGTCTTCGCGGGCGAACGAGTACCCCTTCACGTCGGCTTGCCGCACACCCGCGATGCGCAGCATCTCGAACTCGTTGTACTTGCCGACCCCTGCAAACGCGATGTGGTCGTAGATCTCACTGATCTTGTAGAGCGTGCGCGAGGGGTTCTCGGCCACAATGACGATCGAGTCGGTGGCGCTCATCGCCACCAGGCTCCGCCCACGAGCGATCCCCTTCCGGGCATAGTCGGCCCGGTCCTTCATCACCTGCTCGGGCGACACGTAGAAGGGCATCGTCATAGCCCGGCGCCCTCCTCACGCCCACCGAGCTGCTGCTCGGCGCGTGCTGCGACCTCGTCGTCGATCACCGGCGTGAAGCCTTGGGCGTCGATGACCGCAACCGTGGGGAAGATGCGCCGGACCAGGTCGGGCCCGCCGGTGGCCGCGTCCTCGTCGGCCGCGGCAAAGAGCGCTCGAAGCGCGAGGTCGATGCAGTCGTTGCGCGTGAGGTCTTCGCGCCACGTGGCCTTGATCCAGTTACGCGCGTGCACGCCGCCGGAGCCGTTGGTCTGGAAGTCGGCTTCCTCGTACTTGCCGCCGGTCACGTCGTAGCTGAAGACGCGCCCGATACCGCGCCGATCGTCGTATCCCGCAAACAACGGAACGACGACGAGTCCCTGCATCGCCGCGGGCAGGTTGGCGCGCACCATGCCCGCGAGCTGATTCGCCTTCCCGTCGAGCGACAGCCCGTCGCCCTCGATCTTCTCGTAGTGCTCGAGCTGCACCTGGAACAGCTTCACGAGCTCGACGGCCGGCCCCGCGGCACCCGCGATGGCGATCCCCGAGAAGTCGTCGGCCGGGAACACCTTCTCGATTCGGCGACTCGCGATCGACATCCCCGCCGTTGCACGCCGGTCGCCAGCCATCACCACGCCGTCCGCGAAGCGGATCGCGACCACGGTCGTGCCGTGCACCGTGTCGACCAGTGCGGTCCCGACGTCAGGCGCACCCGAGCCGGCAACGCCATGCGGCGCCATCCGACGCAACACGTCAACAAACGACGACCCCGGATCAGAACCGGGCGAGAAGAATGGCAACGGCGCCTCGTTCACAGCAAGTCAGGCTAGCCGGACACCCCAACAAGCCCCCGTGCCCGAGCGATCGCCAGCTCACGTAGCTCGTATCTACCGCTCGGCACGAACCCGTCGCACGCGAGATAGTCGACAGCGCGCTCCGCGATGCTGATGTCCTCTCTCAGCTGACCGAGCGCGTTGTTGCAGCGCACACACAAGATCCCTCGAACACCGCAACGTTCGTCGCGGTGATCGACATGGAAGGACTCGCTGGGGCGTGGAGGCTCCCGACACACGGCACAGACACCGCCCTGGGCTTCGAGCATCCTCCCGTACTCCTCGAGCGTGATCCCGAAGGTTCGCTGGAGGTGCTGATCTCTGAGCCGCTCACGAATCAAGGGATGACGCGCACGGCGCGTTGCGCGTGCTCTCTCGAGATTCGCCTTGCGCCAGTCAGCGGCGTTTCTGATTGCCTTCTCGCGATTGTTCCGGTACCACTCCCGCGCCCGCGCTGCGAAGCACGCTTTGCAGTCGCCCCGCAGGCCGTCCTTGGTGCCCTTG